>NZ_CBABQS010000029.1:0-49545 GCF_964672035.1 Arcicella sp. | reverse complement strand
TGTTTTTGTATGTCAATTAAACGCTGACGCTGTTTTTGTTCGGGCAAATTTTCAATTAATTCTCTTAAAGTATCTCCCCGCTCAATATTCATTTCATCCAAAATTTCATCTATCGAAATTGAGTTAAAACTGACCAGATAATCAGATTTTTTCTCGATTTTTTTATAGACTCTCAGGGCTAATGCAGCTTGTTTTTCCTTCTGTTTGGCCTCAAATAACCCCGAAGTGTCTTTGGAATTCTGAATAGCCAAGACTTTTTTGTGGTTATCATCTACCGCTTTTTGAAGTTTTTTATTTGCCTTTTCGGTTTTATCAGTTTTAATAAAGTTATCCGTAAAAAAATTATTTCCTTCCTTGACCGCCAATTCCACCATACTTCCTAAACCCAAAAAGAAAAGAAAGGAAATTAGAAAATAAAGCCTGATTGGAGGAACATATCGCCCTCTCCTACCTTCCAAGAAGTCTTTTGTAATTTTGCCTGGCGAAAGGAAAATTGCCTTAATTGTATTATAAAACTTAGTATCAAAATGGGTAAATCCTTCAAAAACTTCAAAAGCTAAATGCCCAATTGGTACTTTTAAATCATGATTTTCTTGCCCGCAATGAGGACAAAAGTTGTGTTCCAAACTGAGAATAGTGTGGCAATTATGACAAATTTCAACTTTACGACGTTTTTTGTGGATAGACATTATTTAGATTTAGGATTTTTGATATACGACTTAAGAAAAGTGGTTAAGTATTGGTTTTAAATATATTATCACTTGAAAAATACTAACAAAAAAGGAGAAAACCTTTCGATTTTCTCCTTTTTGTTTGATAATGAAATAAAAATTCTAAATTTTAATATTCGCCTTAAAATAAATCCGAAATCTAAAATCTAAAATCCCAAATCGAGCTTATTCTGGCGAACCATCATCTTCAATATTTGGTTCAGTTGTATCCAAAAGCGCATTTTCATCGACTTTAATTTTGTCTTTGATACGTTTTTCCAAAATATCTAATAATTCTTGATTGTCTTTCAACATATCTTTTACGGCATCACGACCTTGTCCCAGACGCTCTGTGCCAAAGCTAAACCATGAACCAGCTTTTTTCACGATTTCCATATCAACCGCTAAATCTAAGACTTCGCCAGCTTTTGAAATACCTTCGCCATACATAATATCAAATTCAACGACTCTGAACGGAGGAGCAACTTTATTTTTTACTACCTTCACACGGGTACGGTTTCCAACCACTTGGTCACCATCTTTGATTTGACCAATTCTACGAATGTCCAAACGAACAGAAGCGTAGAATTTCAAGGCATTTCCACCCGTGGTTGTTTCGGGCGAACCAAACATTACACCGATTTTATCACGCAACTGGTTGATAAAAACACAACAACATCCAGTTCTGTTAATAACCCCCGTTAGTTTACGAAGTGCCTGTGACATCAAACGAGCCTGTAAACCCATTTTAGAATCACCCATATCGCCTTCTAATTCCGCTTTTGGAACGAGTGCTGCTACTGAGTCGATCACAATAATATCAATCGCTCCAGATGAGATTAATTGTTCTGCAATCTCTAAGGCTTGCTCGCCATTATCTGGTTGAGAGATAAGTAGTTGACTTGTATCAATGCCCAATTTCTCCGCATAAGCCTTATCAAAAGCGTGTTCTGCATCAATGAATGCCGCTAAACCACCCGCTTTTTGTGCTTCCGCAATCATGTGCATCGTCAAAGTTGTTTTACCGGACGATTCTGGCCCATAAACTTCAACCACACGTCCACGAGGAACACCACCCACACCTAATGCTAAATCAAGTCCCAAAGAACCAGTAGAAATGACGGGAACATCCATTACTTTTGTATCAGATAAACGCATTACAGTTCCTTTTCCGTAAGCTTTATCCAGTTTTTCCAACGTTGTTTGTAATGCTTTTAATTTTTCATTAGCAGGATTAACTGCCTCCGCTTGTTGCTTTGCCATATTTAATTTTAAAGTTTCTAAAAATATTAAGAGTGAATTTACAAGAATTTCAACAAATAAAAGTATTTTGCCGTTAAATGTTAAATCGAAAATTAGAAATATTACTTATTGGTATGTTGTTGATGCCCTTCAGAATGGAGGCACAATTGAACAACACTACTTTGGAAACTTTCCAACATCTGGATTCCACAAAATCAAAACAATTATTCTTTCACTTTGAGAGTTTCTCCTTCTTAAAGAACAACGAGTACTTCCTAAAAGTTGCCGATGGATATACTCTTTTTGGTAATACTTTATCGCCAAAAATGATCTACCAACCCGCCCCAAATGTGCAAATTGAAGGGGGTATTTTTGCCCGAAAAGATTTTGGAAATACTGCCTTTACAAGCATCCAGCCCATATTTACAGTAAGAATTCAGCAAGACTCATCCCAGTTTTTATTTGGCAATTTAGAAGGTCATTTAAACCATCGATTAATCGAACCTTTGCTCAATTTTGAAAGGGTAATTTTGAACCGTCAAGAGACGGGATTGCAGTACACAAAACGGAAGAAAAACACTTTTTTTGACTCATGGATTGACTGGCAAAAGATGATTTATAATGGTTCGGATTTTAAGGAAGAAATCTTTGCGGGTTTTTCTTGGAATAAGAAATTATATACTCGGGCAAATTTCAGTTTTTCGATTCCTATACAATTAACTTTTCAACACCGGGGAGGACAAACCACCAAAGATACGGGTCAAGTCATCACCAATATTAATACCGCCATCGGCCTTGAAGCTGAATGGCGAATGAGTGGATTCTTTCAGAAAATAAGATTACAGAATTATTTTGTGGGCTATCGTCAAAATGCGAATTATCATCCTTTTTTTCCAGATGGTTCGGGGGCATATATCAACTTAACTGCTGAAACGAAAGTAGTGAATGTAATGCTAAGTTATTGGAATTCTACAGGCTATTTATCGGATGCGGGAGGAGATTTATATCAATCTGTGGGCAGAACTTTTGATTACGGAAAAGTTGTTGAAAAATATCGTAATATTCTTATAATCAGAGCGATGAAAGATTGGAAAATAATGGATAATTTATATTTAACCTTCCGATTTGAACCTTATTTTGATTTTAATAATAAGGGTTTTGAACACACAGAAAGTTTATTTTTGAGTTATCGGCAGCGGTTTGGATTAGGGAAAAAATAATAGGATATAACTTCCCGAAACATCTCCACTGTGGGTTAGATCTTTCGGGAAGTATGAAACAAATTCTACAAAATAAATCTCGTAGAAAGGAAATTAGACTCCTGATTTTCAACAATTTGATTCACAATTGCTTTATTTTCAGCGGTATCTTTGGTGGCAACTACCGTTCTGATTGAGAACGAACGTAAAGCAGCCGTTACCGAAAGTGTTCCTTCCGCAGAATCTTTACGACCAGTGAATGGGAATGTATCTGGCCCACGTTGACATTGTGAATTGATATTTACTCTCGAAACCTGATTAACCGCCACATCCATCAAATCTGAAATTTGGTGAACGTCTTTACTGAAAATTGAAACTTGTTGTCCGTGAGACGATTCAATTAAATATTCGATTGGCTCTTTAATGTGTGAGAAAGGTACAACTGGTACAACGGGTCCAAATTGCTCTTCTTCCCAAATTTTCATTTCTTTATTTACTGGATAAAGCAATGCTGGAAAAACGAATGAATTGAAAGTAGTTCCACCATTTTCATTGATTACAGTTGCTCCATGAGCTTTGGCATCATCAATTAATGATTTCAAATAAGCAGGTTTGTTTGGCTCTGGAAGTGGTGTAATATTTACGCCTTTTTCCCACATCATACCCAACTTCAACTTCCCAATTTCTTCTGCCATGCGTGCATTAAACTTGTCAACCAAAGATTCATGAACCCACATTACTTTCAAAGCCGTACATCTTTGTCCATTGAAAGACAATGAACCTAACATACATTCCTTCACCGCTAATTCTAAATCAGCACTTTGCGTTACAATTGCCGCATTTTTGGCATCAAGACCTAAAATAGCTCGCAAACGGTTTACTTTAGGGTGAAGTTTTTTCAATTGATCAGCCACTTTTGACGAACCAATCAACGTTAAAACATCAATTTTTCCAGACTCCATCATTTGTGGAATTACTGAATTGCCACGACCATAAACCGTATTGATAACACCCGCTGGGAAAGAAGTACGGAAAGCCTCCAATAAAGGATAATGCAAAAGTGTACCGTGTTTTGGGGGTTTGAAACACACCACATTACCCATAATCAACGCAGGAATTAAAGTCGTGAAAGTTTCATTCAAGGGATAATTAAAAGGTCCCATGCAAAGCACAACACCCAAAGGCGAGCGACGAACTTGTCCGATAATTCCCTCTTCAATCATAAATCTTGAAGATGTACGGTCAATATCTTTTAAAGCGCCAATCGTATCATAAATATATTGAACGGTACGGTCAAATTCTTTTTGAGAATCTCCCAAAGATTTACCAATTTCCCACATCAAAAGTTTTACAACTTCGTCACGTTTAGCAATCATTTTTTGGGTAAATTTCTCGACCGCATCAATTCTTTGTGCAACTGACATCATTGGCCATTCTCCACGACCATTATTGAAAGCTTTCACGGCAGCATCCAAAACTTCCATGGCATCAGCAGGGTCAGTGATTGGGTATGAACCAATACGCTTTTGTTCTAATCCATTGGCAGTTTTCACATACACAGGCGACCAAACATCTTGCGTTTTTCCTCCCCAAGCTCTCATTTCACCATTGACTAAATATTCTCTTTGTTCAATGGGTTCTGTTAAATTATAATCCGCAGGAATTTGATCTTCGGTTGGAAATAATTTTTCTAATTCAGTTACATTCATTTTTTGTTGAATTTAAATATATGAGGTTTTGATTTCAGGGCAAAGTTCATTTAAAAGCATTTTTATTAGGAAATATTGCAGGAAAATATTTGAAAAA
This sequence comes from Arcicella sp., assembly GCF_964672035.1. Lineage (NCBI taxonomy): Bacteria > Pseudomonadati > Bacteroidota > Cytophagia > Cytophagales > Flectobacillaceae > Arcicella > Arcicella sp. Next base: position 44,588 of record NZ_CBABQS010000029.1, on the reverse strand, counting down.
TTTTACTTTTTATTCGTAATGTTATATTTATGAATTGCCTGACTCACTATAGACGAAAGCAAATTAAATTCTTAAATGTTTAAAATAAAGTTGAATTCGTTAAATATTTTTAATATAATTTTAAAATTCTGAAAAGAAATTGATAATATAATCCTAATCATGTAATTTCGATAATTATACTATTAAATTTATTTTACTAAATAACAACATGGTTTCATCCATCACTAACGGCGTAAAAATAAGTATTCAGACGGAGTTTCAACCTGAATACTCAAATCCATTTCAAGCTCATTTTGTATTTTCTTATCACGTAAGAATTCAGAATGAAAGTGATTTTACGGTGAAACTTTTACGTCGTCATTGGTATATTTATGATGCCAACGGCCAGGTTCGTGAAGTAGAGGGTGAAGGTGTCGTCGGGCAACAACCAACCCTCGAACCTGGACAAAGCTATGAATATTCTTCGGGTTGCAATCTTAATACTTCGATGGGAAAAATGGCAGGAACTTACAAAATGGAACGTATTTACGACGGTAAAAATTTCAACGTAATTATTCCAGATTTTAATTTAATTGCTCCTTTTAGAATGAATTAATTCTTCGTTTATCGATGTTAGATGTTCGTCAAACCACTTCGATAAATTAGGTTTCATTGCCTCTGTATATATTCAACTGTCAAGGTTTTGAAAAACAGAACAAACAATTTGTATTCCAAAGATAAAAAGCCGAAAATTAAACATCGTCACTAATGATAAAATATTATTTCCAATTTTTATTTGCCTCCAAAAACGAACATTCCATTCATTCCCCCTTTGTTTTTGAACTTTACACGAAAATAATTCAAGTAAAAACTAAGTTTTTGATCTTTGAAGAAATAGAAAATTTACGCAAAAAACTCCTTAAAAATCGTACTTTAATTGCAATTACCGACTTTGGTGCGGGTTCGAGAATATATAAGACTAATCAAAGAGAAATTCGTCAAATTGCCAAAAGTGCCGAGAAAAATCCAAAATTTGGCAAGCTCCTTTTTCGATTAATACAGCATTTTAAACCCTCCATAATTCTTGATTTAGGAACGTCTTTAGGCATAACAACTATTTATGAATCAAAGGCTTACGAATCTTCAAAGATTTTCACTTTTGAAGGATGTCCCGCCACTGCAGCAATTGCCAATAAGAATTTAGAAGAATTAAATTGTCATAATATTGAAATAATTGTTGGAAATATAGACGAAACTTTACCGCAAAAATTAAGGCAAATAGAGCAATTAGACTTTGCATTTTTCGATGCCAATCATCGTTTTGAGCCAACCGTTAGATATTTTGAACAATGTTTAGAAAAGGTAACGGAGGAGAGTATTTTTGTTTTCGACGATATTCATTGGTCAGATGAAATGCACCAGGCATGGCAGGTTATTAAGAATCATCCAGACGTAATGATTTCAATTGATTTATTTTATGTAGGCTTAATATTTTTCAGAAAAAATCAACCAAAGCAGGAATTTGTGCTCAGGTTCTGAAAGGAACAGAAGAAATAAAGGAGGAAAGGAAATTGAAATGGAAAACGATTAATCTGATTCCCTCCTTTTTTCTGTCTCCCTTCCCCCTTAAATTATTTTACAATCACGCCATTTGCCACAAAACCAATTGCTTTTTCAGGTTGGGTAATTTTGGCAATATCTTCTTTGCTTTTACCACCATCTTCGGCATAATGTTTCAACATGGCAACCGAAGTTGTTTTGATTTTTGCAACACCATCAAAAACAACCGTTTTTCCCGTAATATCTTTCGGAACAAAAAAACCATAATCTTTGAAAGTTACACGCATGGTTTGACCATCGGCGGTTTTCACCTTCATCCAACACCCTGCAGCTTTACAGACAGATTCTACCACGCCCGTTACTTTAGCAGGCATTTCTTCTTTGTTTTCTAATTTTGTTGCCAATTCTGTCGCAGGAATTGCTCCTGATTCAGTAAGTGGCTCACCATAAACGCTCTGTGCTTTGGTGATAAATGATGCTCCTAAGAACAATAATCCAAGTGCTAATTTTCTCATAATCAGTTTGTTGTCTTTTAATGATAAACAAATTTAATAAATTCTCAATTAATTACCTCAATCCAGCCCTTACATTCTGCCCCTTTTAAAGTTTTCAAGAAATAATAATAAGTACCCACGGGAATATCTTTTCCCCAATCGTTTTTATAATCAACAGTTTTTAACATCGACTGCCCCCAACGGTTTTGAATTTCAATACTTTGCAATTTTACCCCTATCACAAAAAAATCATTTTTCCCGTCCCCATTTGGCGTAATTACGTTTGGCGGAGTCGCAGGATTTTCAACTTCCAATGTTTTGGTTTGTGTTAATAAACAATCGCCTTTGTACGATTTGAGCGTGATGGTATAAATCCCCGCTTCTTTATACGTAAAAGGTTCTGGATTTTGGCTCGTTAAACTATCACCCCTCCCCGTGAGCCAAACATATTTCTTGGCATTTTTCGTATTATTTTGCAAAGTTACAAAAGTAGGTTTACCACAATCTTCCAAAAATTTAAACTCAAAATCTGGTTTAAAACTTTCATCAATCTCAATATTAACGGTTCTTTGGGCTTTACAACCTGTTTTTTCATCGAAAACATTTACCGTAAAAGTAGCTGGTTTTGAGATTGTTACGGTTGGTTTTGCAGAAATAGAATCACTTAAAGCAATGTTACCTTTCCAAAGGTATTTTGTACCACCCGAAACAAATAATTCAATGGTTTTATTTCGACAAACGGAGGTGTCATTTGTTACTTTGGTAGGAGTTTCATCCAATTTTACGGTGACGGTTTTAGTCGTTTTACAACCGTATTGATTCACAATTTCAACCGAATAAGTAGTTGATTTTGTAATGGTTACGATGGGATTTGGAATATTTGTCGCATTTAATCCTCCAGCGGGCGACCACGAGTATTTTGTTCCGCCTTCTGCCAATAATTGTGCTGTTTTATTGTCGCAACCACTTACCGTTTCAGGGCTCACTTTAAAATCGGCGGGAAGAACTTTGATGATTTTTTTAACGGTTTCTTCCCGTTTACAAGAAAGCAAATTAACGCCTTTGAGCGTAACGGTATAAATTCCCGCTTTTGTAAACGTAAATTCTTCAGTGCCTACCGTAGAGTTTTTTTCACCACCAATATTCCAACTAATTATTTTGGCTCCTTCACTGGTATCTTGAAAATTAACCTTGAAGGGCAAACAACCCACTAAAGTGTCCGATGAAATACTCGCTGATTTTTTCGTTCCGTCTGAGGTATCAAATTGCACTTTCAAATTATCAATATCAAATTTAAAGGCTGCATTATTACAATTTTCTGATGGATTAGTTCTCGACCAAGCATTTGGCGTTGTCGTAAAAACGTTTTGGCTACCTACTCGATTACATGAACAAGCTGAATGATATATAAAGCCCTGTTTATCAAACCGACAAGTTCCGCCGTCCACGTGGTCGCCAGCCGCATTTGGCGAACTATTATCACTCCCAAAAAAAGTTGCGTAAAGTAGTGATTTAGAATCTTTTTCGAGCAATGCAAAGTAGAAATTATTGCCGTCCGTTGTACTCCGAAAAGCATCAGATGTCACAGGCATTCCCTTGGTACTGACAGGAGCAGAATTAAAAACATTATCATTGACTTTTCCACCCCATCCTGAAATATAAATATTGCCGCATTGATTAACTAAAAAGGCAGTTGGCACAATATCGGGCGAACCTTTACCCGTTCCAATCGTGGTTGAAAAATTTGTAGTCGTTAATGTTTTGTCAATGGAATGAATGAATTGACCACTTTTAGGATTTGAATAAGCGGCATTTTGGATGGGATATACGCCAAAAGTAAGCCCATAAATATATACATTTTCATCTTGGTCAATATCCATCAACTGCGCTAAATCTAAATTTGGCGTGCCTAAATACGTTCCATTGTAAGCAGTCGGCAAAAAACTTTTAGTAATATCTCTCGTAAATTTCATCACAAAGGCATCCGTTCCACCACTGATTTTTGTTTGCAAAGTTTGCGAAAATGGCAAATTGGAACTTTCCGTTGCTCCACAAATATAAATACTCCCAGATTTACTAACTTTCAGTGAAAAAGCAGCATCGTAGCCATTTCCACCCAAGATTGCACTCCATAATATTTTGGACAAATCGGGATTAAAATTACAAATAATGGCATCACTTGAACCGCTTCTAATTATGTTTGGAATTCCGCCTACTATCGGAAAATTCGGCGAATCTGTCACCGAGGCGATATAAACATTATCTTGTTCATCAACCACAATTTCACCTCTAAATTCATCGCCATAATTCAAAACCGAGCGATTAATCCCATCCGTTCCAGAACCACCTAAGTAAGTGGAAGCCAACAGCTTAGAACCATCTGAACTCAATTTTGCAACAAAAATATCACTTCCTTGCGTGAAACGTTGACCAGATGTTGGAATGATGGCATTTCCTCCATTAAAGGTTTGGTCGAATGCGTTGGTTGTAGTCGGAAAATCGGAAGAAGCGGTACTACCAAAAATCAATAATTCACCTTTAGAATTGACGATTAAACTGTGCGGAATATCAGCATTTAATCCGCCTAAATACGTGGCATACAACAACTTAGAACCATCCTGATTAAATTTAAGAATTGCTACATCCCAATATCCGCCATTTTTCAATTGATACGCTCCCGTTGTGGCAGGAAATGAACCAGAAGACGACGAAAGCGTTGAACCGCCCGCATATAAATTTCCTTCAGCGTCGTAGGTAGCGGTATGTCCCCAGTTGTCCGCTGTTGAGCCAGAATAAGTCGAGAAAATCAATTTGGGGTCAATCGTGAGGGGTTTATTATGATCGTAATCATTTGGAAAAGAGAAACTTACAATGTTTTTATTAATTTTAAAACCACTTTTTACTTCCGAAAAACCTTGCCTCGAACTGGCATTCACAAGGGTTTCCGAGAATGAATAAGGTTTCATTTCAATAATATTTGCCAGCGAAGTTTTGATATTGAGATTACCATTTTCAAGCAAAATTTCATCCGCTCCTTCATAACGCATTTTAATTTGTTCAGTCGAAACATTGGGAGCGACAATAAACTCATATTTCAAGGCATTTTCGGTAGAATATAAGCGCAAATCAATGCCTTTATAAATGTTTTTTAGCCAAATTTCAGGGTAAGATTTTACGTCTATACCCCATTTGGTGGGGTCATTTCCATAAAAATAATTTTGCGTTTCCGAAACTACATTGTTCGCATTAACGGTAAAATCAGGATTTGAATCTTCAAAAATAACATCTAATCCATGCACTTTCAGCGGCTTTATTTCATTCGTTTGTTTGCTATGTTTCATTTGGTAAAGGGCATTATTATCCACAAAAATATAATGCAAACCTTCTTGACGAATTTGCAAAAATCCTCCCGGAATATGAGCAATAAACTTAATTTCTTTATCCCATTGCCCTTTATTTTCAATAAATTTAATGGCTGGAACATTCGATAACGCCTTGAAACTTAACAGGATAATTAATAATAGTAGCAGTTTTTTCATACGGTTGTTTTAAAATTTGGATGACATAATCATTTTATAAATAACTTAAAATATCGATTATTATTTCATAAGTTTCGTTGAAATTGAAACAAAAATGGTGATATAAATTCAGGTTATCCAAAATTTATATCACCACAAATAATTCAATCAATTTTATTTATTTTAACTCTGCATCAAATCCTTCAAAATCTTCTGCGCCGCAATTGAAATTACCGTTCCAGGACCAAAAACGCCCGAAACCCCGGCATCGTACAAATACTGATAATCTTGGGCAGGAATCACGCCTCCCGCAATCACCATAATATCTTCACGACCTTGCTTTTTGAGCTCTTCAATTAATTGCGGAACGAGCGTTTTATGGCCTGCCGCCAAACTGGATGCACCCACCACGTGAACATCGTTTTCAACCGCTTGTTTGGCTACTTCTTCGGGCGTTTGAAATAATGGCGTAATGTCCACATCAAAACCCAAATCAGCAAAACTGGTAGCGATAACTTTTGCGCCTCGGTCGTGACCATCCTGCCCCATTTTTGCCACCATAATTCTTGGTCTGCGACCTTCCTGTTTCGCAAACTCATCTGCCATTTCTCTGGCAACTCTAAAATTCTCGTCGTCTGTCACTTCTGCTGAATAAACCCCTGATATTGAACGAATTACGGCTTTATGTCTGCCATAAATTTTTTCTAAAGCGGATGATATTTCTCCCAAAGTTGCCCTTAATCTTGCCGCTTCAATGGCTAAAGCTAATAAATTCCCCTCACCCGTTTCGGCTGATTTTGTGAGTTTTTCTAAAATTAAATTTACCAAATTATTATCTCTTTCCGCTTTAATTTTATCCAATCTTTCAATCTGAGAAACCCTAACTGCTTGATTATCAACATCTCTAACTTCCAAAACCGTGGCTTCTGAGATTTTATATTTATTTACGCCCACAATTACGTCCTTGCCCGAGTCAATTCTTGCTTGTTTTCGGGCGGCTGCTTCCTCAATTCTCATTTTGGGCAAACCCGTTTCAATCGCTTTGGCCATGCCACCCAATTCTTCGACTTCTTCTATCAGAGCCCACGCTTTTTTGGCGAGTTCCATCGTTAAATATTCAACGTAATAAGAACCTGCCCACGGGTCAATTACCTTTGTGATTTGCGTTTCATTTTGCAAATATAATTGGGTATTTCGAGCAATTCGAGCGGAGAAATCGGTTGGTAAAGCCATGGCTTCATCCAATGAATTGGTGTGCAAACTTTGCGTATGCCCCAAAGCCGCCGCCATGGCTTCAATCGTGGTTCGGGCTACATTATTAAATGGGTCTTGTTCAGTCAGCGACCATCCCGAAGTCTGACAATGCGTTCTGAGCATCAGCGACTTATCATTTTTAGGATTAAATTTTTTAACAATTTTTGCCCATAACATCCGTCCCGCCCGCATTTTTGCGATTTCCATAAAATGGTTCATGCCAATGGCCCAAAAGAACGACAATCTTGGCGCAAATTTATCAATATCCAAGCCCGCATTTACGCCCGTACGGAGGTATTCGAGTCCATCGGCAAGCGTGTAAGCCAATTCCAAATCTGCCGTTGCCCCTGCCTCTTGCATGTGATAACCCGAAATTGAAATCGAATTGAATTTGGGCATATTTTTAGCCGTATATTCAAAAATATCCGCAATAATTCTCATGGAAGCCAACGGCGGATAGATGTACGTATTCCGAACCATAAATTCTTTCAAAATATCGTTCTGAATCGTACCTGATAATTTTTCTGGAGAGACGCCTTGTTCTTCTGCCGCCACAATATAAAATGCCATAATGGGCAAAACTGCACCATTCATGGTCATCGAAACGGACATTTCATCCAATGGAATTTGGTCGAAAAGGATTTTCATATCCTCCACTGAATCAATGGCAACACCCGCCTTTCCTACATCACCTTGAACTCGCACATGGTCGGAATCGTACCCACGATGCGTGGCCAAATCAAAGGCAACGGAAAGTCCTTTTTGACCACCCGCTAAGTTTTTACGATAAAAAGTATTGGACTCTTCTGCCGTCGAAAACCCAGCGTATTGACGAATTGTCCAAGGATTTTGCAAATACATTGTTGAATAAGGCCCTCTAAGATAAGGAGGCAAACCCGCTGCAAAATTCAAATGTTCGGCATCCGCTAAATCTTCCTTTGTAAAATATGATTTAACGTATATTCCCTCCGCACATCGCCATGGCTTTGATTCTGATTTATCGATTTGATTATCAGATACTTGAATAAGATTAATATTTAATAAATTAGGTTTCATGGCTTATTTTTCAAAAGTGGAGGATAATCTTAAATCTGTCAACAAATCAAAACCTAAATTAGAACTGGATTGATTAAGTTTTTCAGTTTTATTACCGATTGTTTCATCAAACCTAAATTTATTCACTCCAACCATGATTTTTTCATTGGTATTTAACGCATTTAGCTGGCTTTCAAAATTACGTTTTATCTCATTTTGTATAAAATTCTGTTTGAAAGCATCAACAATTCCACCCTTATTTTCAACTTCTTGTAAAAGTTTGAAAGAATTCTCGGCAATTTCAAAAGTCAGATTCTCAATAAAATAACTGCCTGCTGATGGGTCAATTACTTTATCAAAATACGATTCTTCTTTTAAAATAGTAGAAATATTCCTCGCAATTCTTCGACTAAATTCATCCGATTCTTGGAAAGTTTCATCAAAGGCTCTCACGCTCAAGGAATCGCAACCGCCAATGATGGCTGACATTGATTCGGTGGTTGCCCTTAACATATTTGTATGTGGACTATTGGATGAATTAAAAAATGAAGAAGTTACACAATGAATTGCGATTGGGGGAATATCTTGACTATCCAAACCGTAGCCTTCGGTTAAAATTTTATTCCAAAGAAACTTCAACGCTCTTATTTTAGCAATCTCCGCAAAATAATTTGTTCCGATAGAAATTGAAAATTCTATTTTTTGTACAATTAATAGTAATGCTATATTTTGTTGAGATATTTTATCAATTGTTTCAATGGCCGAAGCAAGTGTAAATGCTACTTCCTGCGCTATATTTGCTCCAGAATTATGAAAGACATTTCCATTAATTGTAAGAATTTTGAAGGATGCAAAGTTTTGTACTTTTCCAAGAATCTGCTTTATCTCTTCCCACTCATTTACGGCATAATTTCCAGAAGTAAAGTATCGTCCAAGTATATCGTTGTTGATTCCTCCTTTCCAATGATAAGGAGCTACTATCTGTAACTCATTTACTAAACGTAAAGGGTTATTTTCGACTTTAAAAAAAAAGGGTGTAGCAGAAATTTTGATATTTCTTAACAATTTCTTAACTTCAAATTCCTTTTCAAGCACACCACTAAATTCAATCAAAAACGATTCAGCCCCCGCCTCTAATAAGCTGACAATCAGTGCATTAGTTTCTTTTTCAGATTTGTATTTTATTATTTCCCGATAATTCCAAGTTTTTATAAGGCCTTGATTTTGAGATTGTTGTACGGATTTTAAGGGCATTTGATGCACTTCTACTCCATCATGATACGATTTAACTTTGATATTTTCATCAATAATCCAAGTTAAGTTTTCGCTAAAATCTTTTCCTTTTAAATCTTTAATTACTTGTTGTTTCCAATCTTCGTTGGTATGGGAAATAAATTCTTGAAAGAGTTGATTTTTCATAAAAAAAATAAAATAATATTTAATTTTTCAAAGTTAGCAAAAATTTAGATTTTAGATTTTTTTTGTCAAATATTCCCCAAATATTGACATATACGCCCTTACTATTGTATTATTCTAAGAAGTACTCTAAACCTCAATTTTATACTATCTTTTTTTAAAAAAAATGGCAAAAATTGGTCTAAAACGACCAAAAAAAACGCTACTTTTGTCTCCCTTTAAAAAGTAAATATCGGTAATTTTCCATTATGTCGCCAATTAATTGATAACCAGATGTTTAAGACTTCTTACTTTCCCAGTACCGCCATTTTAGAAAACAATATGTACCCTACTCTCCAGCCAGATGCAAGACAAATCTGGAAAAAGTGTCTTGAAGTAATACATAAAGAGATAAATGAACAAAGTTTTAAAACTTGGTTTGAACCCATCGTACCCTTAAAAGTAACGAACCAAACACTCTCTATTCAAGTACCAAGCCAATTTTTTTACGAATGGTTAGAGGAAAACTATATCCATATTCTCCGAAAGGCAATTGATTATTCAATGGGAAGAAATGGAATGTTAGAGTATTCAATTATAGTGGACAAAGGCGATAAAAAAAATCCACCAATTGCTTACAGTATTCCAAATCAAAAACCGACAGTTCCTGTACAAGCACAAAAACGCCCCGAAGCAACTGTTTATGAAAGTCCATTTCAACTAAAAGATTTAGATTCATTAGATTTAGATTCATACTTAAATCCACACTATACATTTGATAATTTTGTGGAAGGTGATTGCAATCGTTTGGGCCGTTCGGCGGGCTTAGCAGTTGCTCAACGTCCTGGCGTTACTTCTTTTAACCCTTTGATGATTTACGGTAGCGTAGGATTAGGAAAAACGCATTTAATTCAAGCCATTGGCAATTATATCAAACATACGCACACCAATAAATTTGTGTTGTATGTAACCTCCGAAAAGTTTTGTAATCAATTTATTAATGCCATCAAAAATAACACACTCCAAGCATTTACCAATTTTTATATGCAAGTGGATGTGTTGATTATTGATGATGTTCAGTTTTTGGCAGGTAAAGAAAAAACGCAAGAATCTTTTTTCCATATATTCAATCATTTGCATCAATCTGGTAAACAAATAATTATGTCTTCCGATAGACCACCTCGTGAGTTGGCTGGAATGCAAGACAGATTACTTTCAAGATTCAAATGGGGGCTAACAGCCGATGTACAACAGCCTGATTTTGAGACACGCATCGCCATTATTCAAAAGAAATTACAGGCCGACGGCATTTATATTGAAGATAAAGTTATTGAATATTTAGCCCATAGTATTGATACAAACGTCCGTGAGTTGGAAGGTGTAATTGTATCATTGATGGCTCATGCTTCATTCAATAGTAAAGAAATTGATATGGATTTGGCTCGTACAACCCTAAGAAATATTGTGATGGACTCAGAAAGGGAGGTAACAGTTGATTCAATTTTAGATGCAGTTACTGATCATTTTGACGTAAATATGACAGATTTGAAAAGCAAAAGCCGTAAACGAGAAACGGTTTTCCCACGTCAAGTTGCGATGTATCTCATGAAAGAGTTCACCAATTTGCCTTTGAAGTCAATCGGTTATCATTTTGGGGGACGTGACCACAGTACTGTTATTCACGCCGTTCAAACTATTAGCGATATGCTTGAAACGGATAAAGACGTAGAAAAAACAATGCAAAAATTGTATAAATATTTCAACCGAGTAAGGGTTAAAGCATAACAGTTTTAAAGAATTTCTAATCACTATACTTCAAGAATATTGGTAACCAGTTTTAAACCTTTGGAATTTTACTGAAATAATTTATTGAATTTGCTCAGTTTAGATTTTGTCATTTTAAAAATATCTGAATTATAATCTTTACTTAACCGTAAGGTTGTCTCATTTTTTGATTCAATCTTACGGATTTTTTTTATCTTCGTACCTCAAACTTCAAACATTATTCTATGAAAAAAATAACAATCCCTCTGCTTATTTTATGTTTTGCTATTCAATCTAAATCTTTTGCAAAAAATAATATTGACCCAGTTCGACCAATTCAAATAGAAACAATTAATTTCAACATTGATAATCCGAAAGGAAAGATAAAAATTCGATTCATTAGAAATGAAGATAAATCAGACACCACCAACAAACCAAAAGGTTTTTTTTGCAAAGTTGAAAAATGTGGTTAATTTACTCATGGATGTGTCCGATAACCCGCCTTTCAAGGTTGAAATAGTTCGAGAAAAAGAAAAAAAGAACTAATGGAGAACGCAATTATTCTTTTAGTCAAAAACTTGGCATACTATTTGCAAATTATCCAATGTGAGTAAAACATTCCGCCAGATGTAATGATTTTGTAACAATTTGTGAAATTCATGACGCTAATCATTTCATAGTCAACGATTAATCTTTTTGATTATTCCTCATCTCCGTTCCATCTCAGCAAATCATTGCGATGAAATTTCCTGATTATTTAGACAGAATAAAGTAATATTTTTAAGGCACTTTTATGGGTTAGGGCTACAAAAAGTCTTGGTCATGTTGTCGACTCTTTATAAACTATTATATAAATAATATCAGGAAATGTAGAGACATAGGGTAATTTTTATGAAGCATAAAATTAATTTTTAGATTTTTATGGGTTAGGGTTATCAAAAAATTCGCTGGCTATGCTGGTGACATTTTCTAAACTTTGAAACCACAAGAAGAATTTAGAAACTTCAAAATATAATTAATTTTTAAAGAGCATAGAATAGTTTATAGATTTTTATGGGTTAGGGTTACAAAAAAGTCGTTAGCGTTGCAGACGACTTTTTTATTTTCATATAATGACTAAAGCTGACTGAAAAGCGTTTATTTTTGTTAAATTTTGATGGCACAATTTTATTAATATATAATTCAAATAGACATAAACGATGGTTTTTGAAAAATATCTTGAACAAAAGAATATAGATTCTGAAAAGTTTTTATGGGAAAACCCAGAACAATTCCAAGAACTTAAAGTTATTTTTAATCAAATTAATTCCGAGAGTTTTACGGCTCAAAAGAAGTTCTTGATTAATCCACTTCGTCGTAAATATCAACTAAAAGTATTTTAACACGTAGTTTAAATGCAACATAACTATTTATTTAAATAATAACCTAAACCCTTAAATTCAAAAACAATGGATGTAAAAATTAATCCCTCTTGGAAAGTCCACCTTACTCAAGAATTTGAAAAGCCATATTTCACTCAATTAATAAATTTTGTAAAAACAGAATATTCTTCTACTAATGTTTATCCCCCTGGAAAATACATTTTTAATGCTTTCGATAAGTGTTCTTTTGAAAATACCAAAGTGGTAATTTTGGGTCAGGATCCCTACCATGGCTATAATCAGGCAAATGGTTTATCTTTTTCAGTAAATGACGGCGTGTCTTGTCCACCTTCTTTGCAAAATATTTTCAAGGAAATCAGAGATGATTTAGGCATTCCAGTTCCAAAATCTGGAAATCTTGAACGCTGGGCTGAACAAGGAGTCTTGTTATTAAATTCAACCCTCACGGTTCGTGCTGGTGAGGCAGGATCACACCAAAAGAAAGGTTGGGAAATTTTTACGGATGCAGTTATTAAATGTATTTCAGACCAGAAAGAAGATGTCGTTTTTATGCTTTGGGGAAAATATGCACAGGATAAAGGCTCAGTCATAAATGGCACAAAACACTTAATTTTGAAAGCCAAACATCCATCGCCAATGGCTGCCAATTACGGTGGTTGGTTTGGTACAAAACATTTCTCACAAGCTAATGACTATTTAATTAGCAAAGGCTTAGAACCCATTAATTGGTAAAAATTATGAAAAAATTATTGTTAACCACGCTCGGCTTATTAGTGGGTTATTTTAGTCATGCTCAGAACTATCTTGCTGAAATAAAATCTTTTGAAAAACAAGATTCATTATCAATGCCTGCCACTGAACAAGTACTCTTAGCGGGAAGCTCAACCTTCCGACTTTGGCTTACTTCTAAGAAAGATTTAGCGGATTATCCAACCATTAACCGTGGTTTTGGAGGTTCTCAAATGAGTGATTTGAATTTGTATTTTGAACGAATTGTCACTAAATATGACCCTAAAGTCATTTTAGTTTACGAAGGTGATAATGATTTAGCGGCGGGAGAAAGCCCGATGTCGGTTTTTGAAGATTTTAAAATCTTTGCTGAAAAAATTAAAAGTCAATTGCCAAATGCGATTGTGGGATATTGTTCAATCAGACCAAGCCTTGCCCGCATCAATCTGCGTGATAAACAATTGGAAGCCAATAAAATGATTAAAGATTATTGCAAAAAACTGAAAGGTTTTTATTACGTAGATATTCAAAAAGATTTTTATTTAAAAAATGGGGATTTAATGCCCGATATTTTTGTCTCAGATAAATTGCACATGAATAAAAAAGGCTACGATATTTGGACAAAAGCCACACGAAAATTCTTAAAAAAGCGTTTTAAATCTTAATTTGCATGATTTTTGAGTAAAATATTATGCTCTTTATAAATTCTAAAATTGGAAAATTGAAACGTTTTAGCAAAAAATAATGAAAAATCTTCTTCTTCTAATCGCCCTTTTTACATCCTCAATTTCATTTTCACAGAATGTAACAATCTTTGGAACGGTTGAAAATGCACAAGGAGATACGTTAACTTTAAACTACGACCCACTTCTTTTAGGAATAAAACCACAAACACAACAACATATTTTTACGGCTGAAAAGACCTTTAAGTTTGATTTAGACGTTGATAAAAGTGCGATTGTTGAACTACGTTATCAAAAACAGCAGATTATTTTATTTATCGGTAAAGATGATAAAATCGAACTTAGTTTTGATGGCAAAGACGTGCATAAAAATATCGTATTTAAAGGAAATCATGCGTTAGAAAATGATTTTTTGGAGAAGTTTTATCAAAAATTTAAAACTGATTTTAGCTCCCAAATTATGTTTGCTAAAATTATAGATAAACCGATTGACGTACTCGAAATGGGGCTTTTTGATTCAAAAAAGGCACAATCTGATTTTTATAAATCTTTTGCAGAACAGGCAAAATTTTCGGAAGAATTTAAGAAATATCTTGAAAATCAAATCCGTTGGAATTATTGGTATTATATACTTGCTTATCCAGTGGTTCGTGGAAATGCCAATACGGGACAATCGCTGGTGATTTCGCTTCCCTCTCCTATCTTAGAAGGTTTGGAGGATAAAAAGATTCAAGATGAAACCGCCATGATTTCAACGGCATATCGAAATTTTTTGATTTATTATGTTACTTATTTCAATTCAAAAGAACATAGTTTTGTTAAATATGCGGATACGAATAAGGCGATGGAAGATAAACATCGTTTTGCTCGTGAACATTTGCCACCGAGTGCTTATCAGTTTTATTTAGCTTATATACTTGAAAATCAATGCCTTTTATGTTTGCCTTCAACGATTCGGAATACTTTTGCAGCGTTGAATATTACGCCAAATTCTGAAAAATACGCTTCTTTAGTTAAAGAGAAATGTGGAGAATTGATGGCCAAGAAAGATGAAGAAGTTGCCAAGAAAAAAGAAGACGGCAAGAAATGGTTTAAAGCCCTTACACCAAAAGGAGATACCTTATCATTAGCCGATTTGAAAGGCAAAGTGGTTTATTTAGACTTTTGGGCTTCCTGGTGCGGCCCGTGTCGAAAGGAATTTCCAAATTCAAGATTGTTGCACGAAAAGTTGAATGAAAAGCAAAAGAAGCAAGTGGTGTTTCTGTATATTTCTATTGATGAAGTAGAAGAAAACTGGAGAAAAGCCTTGATTGATATGAAGTTAGAAAATGGTACTAACATTCATTCTGTGGGCGGTTGGGACTCGAATGCGGCCAAATTTTTCAAATTACAATCCATTCCAAGATATATGCTGATGAATAAAAAGGGAGAAATTGTCAATTCAGATGCTAAACGTCCAGGCGACTCCGAAATTTTTAATGATATTTTGAAGTTAGTAGAAGAGAAATAAATTTAGTTTGTTATCAGTTTTAAAGAAGAATCCGCTATTTTTCTTTAAAACTGATACATTCAAACAATTAACTTTTAGATTTCTTCTAATAAACTTGGAAAGAAAACATAATGACCATTATATCTTTTATAGACTTCATAATTCAAATCATCTAAAAATTCATTCTCAAAATCCTCAAAGTCTTCCATTTTTTCAAAACTGTATTGTACAGAATAAGTTGCTCCTGCATTTTCAACTTCGGTTAACAACCTCATAATTTTATTACTCCTCGGCTTCCCTGTCATCATAGCTTCTGGAATATGAACGGCTTTTAACCATTCCAAAAAGTCTTGTTCCAAGTTTCTATCAACGCTGTATGTTATGTTATGTATAATCATGGCAAAAAGTTTAAAATAAAAAATCCACTACGTACAAAGGTAGTGGATTTCGTTGGAATGTATTTTAGGCAATCGTTATTGATTGGCTAATTTTCTAATTTCGTCAAATTTATTACAGTTTGTAACACAATCACCGTTACTGTTTAGCACAAATTTATTTCCAGTGGCATCTAATAATTCAAACTGTTTTGTGGCGGGAAGAATATTTACTTCTGTAAAAAAACAAGGCGCAATTTTAGCATTAAAACGGTTGATAACGCCTAATTTTCCTTGGCCTCGGGATACAATTGACAATCCATTATTGAAAGGTCTTACTTCATCATAATCAAAAGCAATCTGTACTTTTCCTTTTTTATCAATAAATCCGTATTTATTATTGTCGTATTTCACTCCATAAAGTCCTTCGGTCGTAATCATAATTTCTTTGTAAGTTGGTTTTGATACTACTTTTCCAGTAGTATCAATCAAACCCCATTTGCCATCTTTTAGGACAGGAAATAACAAATTTGAATCGTATTTTTTAATTGAAATGTAACTTTGCGTAGTAATTCTTTTCAAACTATTTCTTTCCACTAAATTATATTCTGTGGGCATATCATCCCCATTTTTTAAGGGATTTATTGTTTTAATGGCCACAAAACTTGAATTAAATAGTGTATCCGTCGTAATATATTTAATACCAATCGGAGCGGCTTCGTTTGTTTTACCAATTACAATATTTCCATTCTTATCATAAACCATATCTACCCGACAATTTCCAGCGGGCAAACTACAATTTTTTGCATTTTCCTTTACTACTACTAAGCCAAATTTATTGAATTGAGCAATTTCATCAAAAACGATTGGAATAATTTCGGTTCCGTCATATTTAATAAATCCACATTTAGTGCCAACATTTCCTCCAGCCTTACAAGCTGAAACTAAACCATATTGATTAAAATTTCCTAAAACACTATATGATGGTTCAACTACCACTTTTAACTCCATATTGATAAAACCATAGTATTTCCCATCTTTAATTTGAGCTAAACCATATTTATTGAAATCTCCAATATAAGTATATGTTTTACTTGTTCTTAACTCTTTGAAGTCAATTAATCTAACGCCAGCTTCGTCTTTGGCAATACCCAAATTAGCATTCGCAGATAAACTTGGGTCAATATTCAAATTAATAATTGATTCATACGAAGGTTTAATTTTGATATTTCCTTCGGTATCCATCAAACCAACTTTTTTATTTTGCTCAATAATCATCCATTTACCTTGCTCAGTTGTAGCATTCAAGTTATCATAAATGGCATCTATTTTTGTTGAACCGTCAATTTTGATTAGGCCAAAAGTTCTACCAGTTCTTACTTTGAATAATTCATTATTAAATACCGAAATTTCATCAAAATAATCAGACAATGCTTTTTTGCTGATATCATATCCATTATCTATCAAGGCTTGTTTGCCATTTTTAAATTTAGCAATACTGATACCAAGTCGAAGTGATTTTACCTCAACGATATTTTCAAGGGCTTCGCTTTCATTTCCATAAACATCTACGAAATACCAGTCAAATTTTTTAGCCAAAGCCTTTCCATCGTTAAATGGTTCGGCCTTTTCGTATTGACACGGAATTATTTCGTCACCGCAATAGTTTAGATAGCCAAAAACTTGGTCTTTTTTAATACGAGAAAAACCTTGATGATAATTTTCAACCACGCCATATCTCGAATTACCTTTGAATGATTCCAATGGAAAACCAATGATTTCTTCTCCGTCCAAATCTTTCATTTTGATAAATCTTCCATCATTTTTATTGCTAAAACATTGGGCAGAAATAACACTTGAATGTCTTTTTTTGATTTCACTTTTTTGTTCGATTTGAAATATATCACGGATGTTATCATTTTCAATTGAACGAACATCACCCTTGTATTTTTTATCTAAACGGGAAAGGTAAGTAGCAAAAGTTTCGCTGTTTAAATTACGGTCAGGATTATTGACGGCATCCGTCAGAATATTATTTTTGTTGCCTGTATCAAGTGCATCAAGGTCTTTTTTTAGATTAGTGATGGCATATTTACGGGCAATACCGGGCGATTCAACCTGTTCGGTGGCGTGCATATCACCAATAAAAACGCCAGTTGAATCTTTTTTAGTGGATGCCAGCAAATTGGCTTGTTGTGCAATGAGGCTATTCGATACGATAAAAGCAGAAAGGAAAAGGAAAAAATTTTTCATTTGAGTCAGTGAATATAGGATAACAATTTGGCCAGAATTTTATATTATTATAAACACTAAATTAACGTTATTATTAAAGAATATCAAGTCTTAATAATGTTTTAACTAAAATATGGTAATTTTAATTAAAATATTCACTAATTTTTCCTATAATTGCCTAAATATCAACCATTTATCTATGAATATTTTTGTAGA
The DNA here is from genome assembly GCF_964672035.1 of Arcicella sp. Lineage (NCBI taxonomy): Bacteria > Pseudomonadati > Bacteroidota > Cytophagia > Cytophagales > Flectobacillaceae > Arcicella > Arcicella sp. Next base: position 26,484 of record NZ_CBABQS010000029.1, on the reverse strand, counting down.
TTAATTATTCACTATTTCCTATTACTTACTTCAAAGTAGAAATTTTGAGTTTAGTAGCCCAAAGTGTGATGAAAATTACGGTAAAAAAATAAATAATATTCCTTGAATCTAATAAACCTTTTCCAAGTGCATTGTACTGATAATCAAGTCCAAACTGATTGAAAATATAACCCAAATCGCCCATTAATGGCAGTTGTGCTAACTGTCCAATTCCATAAAAAAGAATCAAACACACCACGAATGATAAAACAAATGCTGTGACTTGATTGTCGGTAAATGCAGACATCAAAACGCCAATGGCCGCAAATACGCATCCTAAAAGAAATAAGCCTAAATACGAACTAAAAACTGCCGCTGAATCAACATTTCCTACGGGATTTCCCAGTTGATAAACCGAATAATAATATAACAAAGTGGGCACTAATGACAAAAAAATCAAGAAACAGCTCGCCAAGTATTTGCCAAAAACAATTTGCCATTTAGATAAAGGCTTCGTAAAAAGCAACTCAATTGTTCCAGATTTCACTTCCTCCGAAAATGCCCGCATGGTGATAGCAGGAATAAGAAAGAGAAAAATGAAGGGGGAAATTTGAAAAAACAAACTCATATCCGCATAGCCAAAATCAAGAATATTATCTTTAAAAAACCAAGTAAAAAGTCCAGTAGCTATTAGAAATACACCAATAACGATGTATCCAATGAGTGAATCGAGGAATGAATTAAGTTCTTTTTTGAAGATTTGATACATGAGTATTTTTACGAGTGATTTGTTACTGGTTAAATAAGGTAATGGATTATTATTCAAAAACAGGTTTATCTTTTTTCATAATTGCCGCAATAATTAAGGAAAGCACAAACCCCAACAAGACAGTAAAAAAAACGCCTACAATAAACATCACGCCTGGACTCATAAACATTTTTGAATATTCCATCGCTTGCTCAATTTGGTCGTCGGGTAATCCTTTCTTTTCCATTTCATGCTCGGCATTTTTCAAAATTTGGTCTGTAATAGTAGTATCAATGAATTTCATGTAAGCAAAAGAATAAAAACCTGAAATTAAGCCCACAATTGCAGTCATCATCGTTCCCAATCCAAGTCCTTGACCATACGACAAAAACCCAAAATTCTCTTTTTTAAAGTCATTCAATGCAAGATAAATCCCAACGCCGATGATTAAATAAACGGCATATCCCATGGTTTGATTACCAATTTGCCCAGAAACCATAATGGCAGTACTGTATAAAATATTGATTATCCCAATAATTACGCCCCATTTCAAGGCTGTACGAGTGGTAGTTGTTTGATTTTCCATAGACTTTTAGTTTAAAATGTTAGTTTAAATATCCTCTTCTATAATACAATGAAATCATAATTGAGATTAAAGCACCTAACGGCAACTTTCCTTTCAAACCCGTAATTTCATCCGAAGCAATATTTTTGGGAGATAAATTCCTAAAACCTTCAATGAGTTGCATAAAAGATAATCCGCCCATTTCTTTAATATAGCCATCTTTTACGGATGGTATGAGAAGCGTTTTAATACTTTCGGAAATATAAGTAGAAAGCACATAACTTCCACTACCGCTCAACCAAAAGTATAAACCAAGGGCGCTTACACAAGCCCCAATTAAATTTGTCAAATTTGTAACTACTAATCCTTCCCAAAAATGAAGCGTTTGGTCGGTATTATTTTTACGATATGCTTTGACCGATAAAATCATACAAATCATGCTTAGCACAATGGTAGGGGCTTTTTTGCCATCCAAAGGTACACCGCCTACATTAGCCAAAACCAAGCAGTAAGTCAGCGTTAATAATCCAGCGAATACTCCGTAAAGAAAAATATTTTTAAATAATGATTTATTGAACACTTTATTTTGGGTTAGGAATGAGGAGTTTAATAATGTTGATTGCTAAACTCCTTATTCTATATAATTACTTTTATTACTTTTCCTTTCATCGTTTTACCAATAAAAGGAGAGTTTTTAGATTTTGAAACAATGTTTTTTTCTTCGTAAATCCATTCTTCAGAAGGCGAAAAAACGGTTAAATTCACTTTTACCCCTTCAGCAATTTCTGGATTTTTCAACCTTAAAATTTTGCGTGGATTATCCGTCAATTTCTCAATAATATCATCTATTGAAAGGTCTTTGTTATACGTATTTACCGATGCAAAAACTGTTTCTAAGCCAATGACACCAAACTCAGCCATGTCAAATTCTAACTTTTTAGATTCTTCATCTTGGGGATTATGGTCAGAAACAATTACATCAATTGTGCCATCGGCGAGTCCTTCCCAAAGTGCCTCTACATCCTCTTGAGTACGGAAAGGTGGATTTACTTTGAAATTACTATCAAAATCGACTACATTATTTTCCGTAAAACATAATTGGTGGGCGGCAACATCGCAAGAAATTGGCAACTCCATTTCTTTTGCCATTCTTATTAAATTGACCGTTTCCAAAGATGAAATACAAGAAAAATGCAAAATACTTTTATCGGTAAATCCTTCAATAAATGGCGTTTCCATTACGTATTGGAGCAATTTCATGTCTCGCATCACCATAATTTCTTCTGCCATTTGCGGCATTCCTTTCATACCTAAAAACGTACTCACTGAACCATCGTGCATTTGTCCGAAATGAGTCAAATTAGTATCTTCAGGATGATTGATTAGTAAACCTCCAAATTGGGTAAGGTACTGTAAACTTTTAAGGAAAATATCTGGATTTTGAATAGAATGTTCGCCGTCGGTAAAAGCCACCGCCCCGGCTTCGTACAAGTCAATCATTTCAGTAAAATCTTTCCCTTCGCATTTTACCGTAACGGCTGCCATCGGATGAAATTTCACTTTTTCGCCCGAGCGTTTCAAGTAGTTTACGCTCTCACGAGTTTGTACGACTGGTTGCGTATTTGGCAATAAGGCGATTTCAGAAAAGCCCCCCGCCAAAGCCGTTTGTTCCATTGATTCGAGGCTTTCTTTGTATTCAAATCCTGGCTCTTTAGCGTGAACACGCATATCAAACCACCCAACGGAAACGTGTAAATCTTCGCCTTCAATAATCTCATCGGCATCCACAATCAGCACTTCACCGATTTGTCGAATAATTCCATTTTCAATAAAAATATCCTTTGTCTGACCGTGAAAGTTAGAGGTTTTACAAATTATTTTAGCGGAACGAATAAGGGTTTTCATTTTTTAAGGTATGAATTATGACTTATAAATTATGAAGGAAATATTACCGAAATTAAATCCACTAATATTCACAATTTCATTAATCCATAATCTAATTTTTAATTATTACTTCAATACGTTTATCAAAAAAAAGCCCTGATTGTCAGGGCTTTATAAAAATATATTTTAAAATCAATGCCCTGTATGAGCTTGGTAAGTAACCACGTCCATCAATGAATCAAGGTCTGCAATGTTTGAAACTTTCATTTTAATCATCCAACCTTCTCCAAAAGGGTCAGTATTAACTAATTCTGGTTGGTCATTTAAAGCAGGATTTACTTCCAAAACTTCACCAGCGATTGGTAAAAACAAATCTGAAACTGTTTTCACGGCTTCAACCGAACCAAAGATTTCGTCTTGTGCTAAGGTTTGTCCGACTGTTTCAATTTCTACGTAAACAATGTCACCTAATTCACTTTGCGCAAAATCTGTGATGCCTACTGTTGCGATATCGCCTTCTAACTTAACCCACTCGTGTTCTTTTGTGTAACGTAATTCTGCTGGAAAATTCATCTTTATGCTATGTAAATTGTTAAATTTTATATTTTTTCTAATATTGTTGATTATGTTGCAATTTAACAAAAAGCTATGAGTTTTGAGCTTTCAGCATTGAGCTTTTTTAAATTATACGCAAAAAATATTTTAGGGTCGTCGTACTTTTGTTGGATAACGCCCCTATTTGTTATTCTGATAAACTAAATCTTACCTGAATTCCTGCTTGATCAGTTGAACGATAATATTGATTTGACACTAATGGATTATTGAACATCCTGTCGTAATAGGCAGTTACTAATAATCGTTCCGTAACTTTATAACTCGCTTGCGGGCGGAATTGAAATTGCGTAAATCCATTCGTAACTACGGGGCTTTCATCTAATTTTCGTTGAATCGTTCTGGTATCTCTGATGGTCAATTTAGCATCAAATTTCAAGTCATTTTTGAGCCTCACTTTTTTCCCTCCCACTTTAAATGGAATTAATACGTTTGCTCTGGTAAATCCAACCCCTAACACTAAATCCTTATTGCTCAATTCATTCACGTAACTATTCGCTAAATTTAGCCCAATGTTTCTATCTTGATTGTAACTAACTTGTAGAGAAATTTTACTTTTTGTGGTAGCATTAATCCCAATTAAAGGCGAGAATTTTTCTTGAAAAGTTATCACACTCATCGCATAAATTGGCACTAAATATTGATCTCCGATTTGATCTTTGTAAGTAATATCATCTTGTCTAACAATTTGTCCTTTACTTAACGTTGCTGTGTTGTACATCATATTATCTAAAGTCAACAATGAAACATCTTTATAGCCCAAAGAAGACACAAAATTCCCGACGCTATACGTAGATGAATAAGCGTGTTGGATAGAAATATTAGAAAATTTACGTTTAAACCAGCCAATATTTGCCAAGCCATTATAATCTACTCGCCAGTTAGGAAGTGGAATATTTACAAACGGCGAGAAGCCAACTTTATCGGGTGCTACACCACTATAAGCCGCAAAAAACGCTGGAATCAATACATCTTGAGAATTCAAATCATATTTTCCTTCCAGTCCTTCGGCTCTATTTTTTGCATTTAATCTATCCAACATAATGGTTCTGTAACCTCTAAATCGGTTAAAAATCACAGAATTATCATCGGGCGAATTACTATCAAATGCCGTTAAAAACGATAAAAATGACATGCTATAATTTCCAGAACGGACAGGACTGAAATCTTTAAAACCTGTATGTGCGCTATCTTGCCGATATAATTCTTGGTAATTATCCGATCTGCTCCATCTCCCCTCCAACTGAATTTTGAAATCTCTGAAAGGCTCAATGGCCGTTCTGTAAGTTAGGTTTTGCGTTCTAACTTGCAAAAAAGGAATATTCAACACACTACTTTTGGTTAGCCATCCATTTTCAGAGGCTCGATATCGAATATTTGGGTCTTGACTACCCGTGATAAAATCCAGTCCTGGAGCAGAATTAATGCTGTTCATTCCCAAAATGCCAGGCGTTGGTAAAAATCCAGCTAAAGAAGTTGATTCGTCAATACTATAATTCACTTGTATTCCTCGAATTGCCATTAACAAACGGGTAACACTTCTCACAAAATTGGGTTGTGGTTTTATAATATCTTCATCATCACCAGGATTTCGAGCCACGTTTTTTCGTTCAACTCTCGGCTGATTGGCTAATCTCAATGCCCGAATTCTATTATATAATGACACAAAATCTACCTTTCCATTAATACTACGGTTACGAGTATTTTTGATAATATTTCCGAATAAATAACCCTCATCATCTTTAATTTCATAAGAGTTAGCAAAATAAGTATAACCAAAACGATGACTGTAATCTGCTGACATCCAGTCGGTTAATGGTGATTTATTCAAAGGCAAACGCCAAACGGTGTTCACATGTTGGTCAAAACCTTTGGTTCGGCCAAAACGTCTAAGGTTTTTAGCCACTGAATCACGGTCGGCTTGGGATTCTAATCCTCCAAAAGGTTCATCAATAATAGCATTAACGGTGGATACGTAACCTACTACTATACTTTTTGTAAGATTCCAATTTAGATTATAAGCACGATTAAATAGCCAATATTTTTCAAAAAGCGGTGGAATGCCGTTAGTGGTTAATTTGGGCGTTCCAGTTCCTTGTACTGCCGTTGGGTCAATATTTCGAAGTTGCGTTTTGATAAAATTTCTATCCATATCCGCCCTTAAAGTTACAGAATTGGGTAATGGCGTAATATTAAAATCCTTCACCCAGCGCAATAGCGGATGATTTGATTTCATTTTCTTGAAAGGTTCAATCGCTTTTGGATTTCCCGTAAATGAATACGTCAAACCTCCTTTGTATTGCGTTTGTTTGTATTCATCAATCAAAGTATTTCTGCGAGTCAATTCTGAATAAGCGTAGGTGAGCGTAAAATTTTCAACATCCCAAGGATGAGAAACGGTATTTTGTCCCGTTTTAATTTTCCGAACGTTCGTTAAATTAATGCCTTTTCTTTCGGTATTATCTTGGGTACTTCTTTTGTAATTTTCTTTATCAGCTTCACTCCCATTCAAATTTGCCAAAGAACTATCCAAAGACACATCGGGGTCGAGAGGATTAAATCTTGGCGCAATATTTTTACGGTCATAAGTAACGTACAAAGGAATTTTAACGCCCCATTTTTCTGGTAAAAGTTTATCCACGTTGATATTTGCGGCAATTCCATATTCCATCGTGGTTTCTCTGGCACGTTCCGAAATCTTAGATTGAACCCCACCAAAACCATAATTTTTGAACGAGCCGTTCATCGTAATATTCGCAAAATCGGCTAGTTTCAAATTCAATTTTCCAATGGCAGCTTGTCCAGAAGTTTGTTCAAAACCAGAGGCCCGAAGTTCATCCACCCAAATACAAAAAGTCCTATCTTGACTTCCCGAAGATATTGGATTTCGAACCCCAATCATGGTATTTAATACCGTACTCAAATCTGGCCGACCAACCACCGAAATAATGTATTTTCGACCATTATAAAATACCGAATCTGAATATGATTCGGTTATTTTTCCATTATTTCGATCTCTTTTCAATTTCACGCTTTTCAAGGCATCAAAAGGAATATCTATTTCATTGGCTGTGTTCCAAACTTGTTCAGCTGATTGAATACCGTACTCAGTTCTGCTTAATCCTTGCGTTTCAATTTCATAATAGTTTTCCGTTAAATCGGTTCCAAAACGAACAAACGCTTTTACTTTTTTATCAATACTCAAGTCTGGACTGTTCATACTGATAAACATTCTTAGGTTTTTGTAATTGATAAAATCCGATGAAGTATTTTTGAAAGCGGCTCTTGAGTCTCCCGCACGAAGGTTTTCAACGCACAAACTCATAGATTGCTCATTCAAAGGAGCATTATTGATGGTTGTAATATCTCTGTCACGCTCAAAACCTGGAGGCACAACGTAAGCAACCGATTGTCCACTTTTTGCGCCACCTTGCACCGCACCATTTTCTTCAATATTTACCGCCGTTACCTTAAATTTTGCATCGTAAGGTTCAGGAACATTTTGCAAACCTCTTGGTGTTAAATCTCCCGTGAATTTACGATATTGAAAACCTGCCAATTGAAAAGCCGCAAAACGACACACAACGGGTTGTTCCCAGCCAGTCAAGAAAGTACGAATAAAACGCATATTTTTTAAACCATTAATTCCACCCACTGCTTTGGTTGGCGATTTCAAAGGAATTCTGAACAAATACCACTCTACCCCGCTTGGTTCTACGATTTTATCCACAATATAATTTTGTCCAACCCGTAATTTTTCCGTTTTAATATCAATTTCATACTGATAATAAGCTTCATTATCATTAACGGTATTATCTTGATTCAAATCCTCACGGTCTGGTTGTTGGGTATTGGTTTGCGTATTTCCTAAATTGGTACTGCTGGTCGTGGTGGCATTTGAGGTTGGCGAATTGTTTTCCAAGCCCATATAATCTTTGTAACGAAGGATTAAACTGGAAACATTATTATATTTTTCACTCAAATATCCGTGATAGTCATCTCCCGCTGGGTCGTCTAAAAATACTTGTTTTGCCTTGACATCTGTTATAATACTACTTACTTTATCAAGGTATGATTTAAAAAAACGCTTTTCGTCATACGTATCATTTTCTAAAGTCGTAACGTTTGCCAAACCATCCAAACCAACATCTTGAGCCGTTCTGGCTTGTTCGCTTCCTGTCGTAAAAGCATTGGTTACAAATTGTTGCGTTGGCGCAATTCCCCAGATGGTTTCTTCGATATTTTGTCTTTTTCCTGCCACTCCTTCTTTCACTTTTTCACCCGCAGGAATACCATTTTCAAAATTTGAAAACCCATCTGGCACAAAATCTTCGGAAATATCACCAAGATTAATGACCAATTTTCCACCCGTTTCATTTCTCCGCTGACTGTTTGGTCTATCCACGTTAAGGTCGCCCGTTGCTCTTACAATACCCGCATCGCCCGAAATCAAAGGATTCATTAGCCAAAATTCAAGGGTTTCAATATTCGCATTGTCAAAATCGGTATCTGAAGTAATGGCACGAGTAATGGCCCCAAAATTTTGGGTAGGGTTTTTAAGCGTACCATTCGCATTCAAATCTGTATTGAAATTATAAATACCTCTTTCAGAAGGAAAGTAAGAAATATCCATAATATTAATCGGAATATTGGTTACGCCCGCAATGCCCGTATTAATTTTATTCGGAAAAAGATTTCCACTTTGAACGGCTCTTTCGTAAGCATATTTTCCAGATTCTTCAGGATTTACGCCCAAACCATCTAAATTTCCGTTACCTACACCGTACAAACTAAAATCGGCAATGTAAGCCGAAATTTTGGCTCTTTTGAAATGCTTTTCTAAATTCTGAGGTGTACCCTGCGGAAACATTTGCGGCGTAGAACCTGGTCGCCAAGCAATTGCCTGACTATTCAAACTAAAAATATTTCGGGCAGCTTCAAAATCATCAATAAAAGAATTGTTTTGCACTGCACTATTTACCGCAGGAACTAATTGAGCAAATTCCCCACTGAAATCAAAGGCCGAAGTTTCTTTGGTTGAAATCAAGGGAAGTGCATCAACCAGGCGAGTTAAAAAATTGGATTTTTGTTGAATGGCCGCATCAAATCCAAAAATCGTATTGTTTACAGGTTCATTACCCATTTGTACCCGACGCAAATAGCCCGGAGGACTTTCACTCATGCGTTGAATAGTGGCTCCCAAATGCAAATTTTGACCAATGTTATAATCTAAATGCGTTCCTAATAGTGTACGAATTTGATTATTGAATAAATCGGGTTTTTCGTAACAAACCTTTATTTCACGACCAGAATTTGAAACACCCGAATTCAAAATACGAACTCTACCCGACTGAGGTTCAACAATATAATCCGTCCCTGCCGAAAGCGGAACACCTCCAGCGGTAACCGTCACAGATTTTGCATCAACCCCAAAAGGCAAAGAAACATCACCGCCAACACCCGATTGAAAACTTCCTTTCAAGAAGAATTTATCTTTACCTGTTAACTGAATCGCATCGGTTTGGGTAGAAGAATAAAGTTTATCAAAAACGTATTTATCAATCAAACCCACTTCGTCAAGATTAAACTGAGCCCTCAATGATTTCCCAAATGGTTCAAGCACAGGAAATATAATTTTTCCGTTTTTGCTGTCCACCGTAATTCCTTCTACGTAATCAAAATTCCCATCTACTTGTGGGTCATTGTTTACGTTTAATTTATCAAGTCCCATCACTCTCAATAATGGTATATCTTTCAAATTTTGACCCTCTTGCAAATTTGGATTGTCAATACCCGTTTGGTCATCTTTATAAATTACTCTTAACTGAAAACCTTGTCTGGTAAGTTGTTGAGCATTAAGGGAATAAATATTTTTCATCATCAAATTCCACATCGGATGATCCAAATTATTCCGAATAGTTGATGATTTCAATAATTTTAGAAATAGTACTTTATTATCTTCCAAACTCTGATAATCCTCGGTCAATTCACCTACTTGATGGCGTTGTCCATCTTTGGTATATTCATAAGAAACCGCTAAAACTTCATCATTTCTTAAAGGAGTAATTAATGAAATATAGCCCAATTCTGGCTGAAAACGATATTCTCTATCCGATAGTTTTTTTGCCCCACGAAGCAAATCATAATCCGTTCCTTTCTTTAAATTGAATTTAGATTCTAATCGGAAAGAAGTTTCATTGGCTTTCCGAAGCACTGATGAATCGGCTCTTAAATTTTGGAATAATAAATTGTTTAAATTATCAACTGGGCTATTTGCATTTTTAGCTCCCCTTGGTTGCGTATTTGGATTGGATTTATTGTAAGGATTTCCTTCACCCAAATCTGAAAAAGCTACTAAATTTCTGAGCGTTTCGGTGCTTTGAGTACGGTTCGTTACGTACACTTCCAGACGTGTAATAGTTACGCCCGAAGTAATCATGGGAAGATTTTTTAACGATTTCTCGTAATTATCTCTAAAATATTGAGCAAGAAAAAAGTGACGATTTTCATCGTATAAACTTCCCTTAATCTCAAAACTTTTTCCTTGCGAACCTCCTCTCAAAGTGATACAGTCTTGTTTTGAACGTTGTTGAGCCGCAACCGCCGTAATATCTAAATTGCCAAAACGCATTAAAGTTTTGATACCAAACAAATTCTGAACGCCCGGAATCAATTGACTATTTAACTGCCAAGAAGTATTTCCAACTTCTACATTTTGTAAAATATCTTCTTCATTGGTGCGCCAATTCAGTTTTAATTGGTTCTGAAAATTAAAACTTGCTTTCGTATCGAAATTGGTATTTAAATTAAGTTTATCGCCAATTTTTCCTTGAAAATTTATTTGTGCTTGTTCATTAAAATTCAAATTACTGATACGTCTTAATTCAACGGGAATTGTTGGAATATCGTTAAACTGCGTGATATATCCAATATCCAATAAAATGCTTCCATTGGGTTTAAAGTCAATTTTTGTCCCTCCAAAAATACGGTCGATGGCGGGCGGAAGTTCGATTTTTGGCAAAAGCCCTCTCCCACTTGATTCGTCTTTTCCATCTTGCGAAGCGGCAAATTTCCGCCAATAATCACGCATAAATCGGTCTTCTTGACGATTATTAAAATCTTGAATCGTCATCCGTTCAGCGGGGCGAAAATTGTCATTTCCCGATAAATTCTTCGTTTTTTCGTATACTGAAATCTTGCCTGCCGAGTCTAATTTAAACTCCGTATTGATATTTTTGGGGTCTTTTATAATAAAAGGAGAAGTAGATGTTTTTTCAGAAAACTTATTAGCGTAACGGTCTTTCAGTTTGAATTTAGGACGGCGTCCAGATTTTTTAATCGTATCAGCTTTTGAAGATGGAAAGAGGTTTTTACGGATATTATAACGAAATACAACTTCATGCAAAGGTGATACCCACGCAAGCGATGCAAAAACCGAAAAAACAAGAAATCCAGAGATTATGTAAAACTTTTTATGTTGCACAGTTGATTAGCTTAGTATTTTATAAAACATAGTTCACGAGTTGAAGAAAAAAAAGAAAATTAAATTCTTGTGACGTGTCCTGTGTTCTTTTGTGGTTGATAATTATCCAAGAATTAAGAGGGATTATTTAACAGGATTATCTATTTTGAAACGTCTAAAACCCTGCCAATATTATAAAAGGCTTAGAAAATTTAGGGATTGAGAATTCAGTAATTGGATAATTTGGAATTGGAGATTAGGCAATTAAGGATTTGGGTTTAAAAGATTGGATATTCGGGATTGATGCTTTATTAAAATCCTCAATTAACCAATCCTCGATTACCCAATTACCTTATCCTTAACGCAAAGCTAACTTTATCAATTGTTCTACCGTAACATCGTCGCCTTCTTTCTTCAAAATTGCTTCTAAGCTCTTCTCTGCAACATTTTTTGGAATTCCCAACGTAACTAAAGCCGCTAATGCTTCATTTTTAACTTTTGCATTAGAGACGCCAAAAATAGTGGTTGCCGTTGAAGCGCCTCCCAACATATTTTCTTTACGAAATTTATCTTTCAATTCAATAATAGCTCGTTGGGCAGTTTTGGCACCAATACCTTTGATACTTTGAATAGTCTTCACATCTTCGTGCATCAAAGCGTGACGAATTTCGCTCGATGATAACGATGAAAGCATCACCAATGCCGTGCTTGGTCCGATGCCCGAAACACTCAATAAATCCATGAATAGCATTTTCTCGTCTATATCTTTAAAACCAAAAAGGGTGTGTGAATCTTCTTTGATACTTAAATAAGTGAATAGTTTGCAACGCTCAATACCATCTTGAAGGGCGGCATACGTTTGTAAGGATATTTTCATTTCGTAACCTACACCGTTTACGTCAATAATTACGTAGGCGGGGTCTTTGTAAGTTAATTTACCGTCAATATAAGCAATCATAATTTATTAAATTCTTAGCGACATTTAAGTCTTTATAAAAAAGCATTTTTTCAAAAATAAATAAAAAATCCGCATAACTGAAATGCTATGCGGATTTTGATAAGTTTAAATGGAAGTAGAGAATAAATTATTCGGATAAATACCTAACCCCAAATTCCTAACACCTTATTAAGAAACTCTAATTTTCATTCCAGCTTTCACTACGTTTCCTTTTATACCGTTTAATTTCTTCAATTTATCAATGGAAATTCCTCCGTACCGTTGTGAAATATTCCATAAGGTGTCACCAATTTGAACGTTATAGAATTTTATTTTACCTTTTTTAACGGATTCTTTTTCAGGAGTATTAATACGAGCAAATTTCACTTGACTTGTTACAGCTCTTTCTTTAAAAATAACCAATTTTTGACCCGGATGAATCGTAGATTTTTGCAAATGATTCCACACTTTAATATCAAATATTTCAACGTCAAATTTATCAGCGATTTCCGTTAAATTATCTTTTTTACGAACGGTATAATATTGTTTTTTAGGTTTTTTGTTGATTACTACATCTTCAATATCATCTTCAATATCATCTTCAATTACCTCTTGTTCCACTACCATTTTAGGTTCTGAACTCGCCACTCCCATTACAGGTGTGGTGATAATGATCGCTTTTTCATCCGATGAATTACTGGCCAAAACCTCCGTAGGTTGTGCAGGTATTTCAACAAATACTGATGGAATTTTTGTGGCAGAATCAAGAATTGCCTGGCGATTTGCTTTAAAGAAAGCAATGTCATTTTTAGGTAAACGTAAAGAAAAGTTACGAGTATAACCTGGCAAAATATGCGTTAATATTTGCGGATTTAATTTCTGAATATCTTCTAAGCTAATAGAACTCAAACTTGCTAACTTATCTAAATCTAAATAAGAATTTATATGGATTGTATCGTGCGCAATAGCTGTTTCGATGTTTTCTGGAAAAATATCGTGCGAATCTGCGTGGTTAATCATGTATAGCATACCAATATATTGCGGTACATATCCACGAGTTTCACGGGGCAGACAGTCATAGATAGCCCAAAAAGTTTGTCCACCATTACATCTACGAATGGCACGACGCACATTGCCCGGGCCAGTATTGTAAGCTGCTAACACCAAATGCCAATCACCAAAAATTCTGTATAATTGCTTCATATACTTACAAGCAGCATCGGTAGCCGCCTCTGGGTCGAAACGCTCATCCACATATTCATCAATTCTCAAACCAAAATCTACCCGAGCTGTTTTAGGCATAAATTGCCAAAGTCCACCCGCACCCGCACGAGAAATTACTTTTGGATTTAATCCAGATTCAATCAGAGATAAATATTTCAATTCATCTGGCAAGCCATATTTTTTCAAATATTTTTCATAAATCGGGAAATACACGCCTTTACGTTCCAACATTGTTTTAGTAAATGATGGTTTGCGGTAGGCAAAATATTCCACAAATTGATGGATTGTGGCATTATACGTCAAGGGGATTTCCTTCTGTAAAGCCAACAAACGAGGCTGAACAATGGCAGGGTCTATCAACCATGTTTGTTCCAAAACAATCGGTGCTGGCGTGGTAACAACAGTTGAATCAGTTGAAACAGGCGGATCTGTACTGCCTGTCACTTGTGCATTGGTAGCGAAGCCCGTCAATAACAGGGAGCTAACAACGTAAGACTTGATGGTGGCGATTGTCATAAAGTAAGGAGTTAATTAACTGTGGAATAAGTGGTTAATTATTCTTGTAAGGATAAACAAAATTATGAAAATATAACCAAAAAATCTAACCTTTATTATATTGAACTGTATATTTTGAAGTGCAAAGTGATAGAAGAATAAGGTTACTTGTAAATGAGAATATTATTATTTGAAGTAAAGAGATATTTTTATTTTGCAAAAATCCCTATTTATTTGAGTATTACCCTCTATTTTAATATTAACTTCCCAAAGTTTTAAATCCATGAAGGAGTTATTTTGGAAAGTTAGCATTAAACGACTTTACAATAAGTTATATTTCGATACGCTTCGCAAAAGCTAATAATTCAGCTTCTTTAAATGCCCCACCCATAATTTGAAAACCAATGGGTAATCCGTCCTTATCAACACCATTTGGAATTGAAATAGCGGGTAATCCAACCACATTTGCCTGAACTGTAAATAAATCGCCCAAATACATTTGGATTGGGTCAGCTGTTTTTTCACCCAATTTATAGGCCGTCGTTGGCGTGGTTGGACAAACAATAAAATCGTAAGTTTCTAATAAATTATCGGTATATTCTTTGATTAAACGCCTAACTTTCTGAGCTTTCGTGTAATAGGCATCGTAATAATTGGCACTCAAAACGAACGTTCCTAACATGATTCTTTTCTTGGTTTCTTTTCCAAAACCTTCAAATCGAGTTTTTTTATAGAGCGACATTAAATCGGTGGCTTCCGAACTTCTATGGCCAAATTTTACGCCATCAAAACGATTAAGATTTGAACTTGCCTCCGCCGTTGTGAGAATATAATAGGTTGGCAAAAAGGATTTTATCAATGGAAAATCTACTGCCTCAACCTCGTGACCTTGAATTTTCAGGTTTATCAATTTTGCTAAAGTTGCCGCTTTTACCTCTTCCTGCAATCCATCGCTTTCAACAGCATCTTTCAAATAACCAATTTTAAGTTTTTTAGTCTCAGTTTTAAAAGCTGAATATTCTTCAACGGGAAGATTTGACACGGTACTATCTTGTTCATCTTTTCCAGCAATTACTTCTAATAAAATAGCAGCATCTTCCACGGTTTTTGTTATTGGACCGATACAGTCAAATGAAGAAGCATACGCAATCAATCCCCAACGTGACACTCGTGAATAAGTGGGTTTTAAGCCAACTAAACCACAAAATGCGGCGGGCATACGCACAGAACCACCCGTATCAGTTCCTAAAGAAGCAAAGCACATATCCGCTTGAACTGCCACGGCTGAACCGCCCGAAGAACCGCCTGATACACGATTTTCACCTATTTCATTCAAGCAAGGCCCAAAAACTGAGTTCTCGTTGGTTGAACCCATGCCGAATTCATCACAATTTTGTCGCCCAATAATGATAACATCTTCATCCAAAACTCGTTGAACGGCAGTGGCATTAAATTGTGATTCAAATCCGTCCAAAATTTTACTTCCTGCTTGTGAAACATGGTCTTTATAACACAATAAGTCCTTGATTCCCAACACCATACCTGCTAATTTTCCTGCCGTTTTAGCTTTAATTTTTAAATCAATTTCATCTGCTTTCAACAATGATTCATCTTCGTAAACTGACAAAAATGCATTGAGTTTTTCATTCTTTTCATTAATATTTTTTAGATAAAATTCTACTAATTGACGACAGGTGATTGTTCCAGCGTAAAGGTCAGCTTGTATGGATTTTAATGTGGTATATTTCATCAAGTTATAAAAGTATCTTGCCACAAAGGCACTAAGACTCAAAGTTAAGATTTTCTTTGTGTTTTGGTGGCAAATTTAAAAGTTCATATAAAACAAAAGCATAGTCACGGCGATATTATCCCCTTAACTATGCTTTATCAAGATTTTTCAAAAACTATTTCGTAGTCGATTCGTCTTCAAAACTCTTTGAAATTTGATCAGTAACATCTTTTTGAGCATCTTTGAATTCCTTCATGCCCTTTCCTAAGCCTTTCATTAGTTCAGGTAATTTTTTACCACCGAAGAATAACAAAATAGCTAAACCGACTAAAATTAGTTCTGGAGCTCCCATGTTGAATATTAGATAAATTGAATTAAGTTCCATTTGTTTGAGTATTTAATTTGCGTAAAGATACGACTTGATTTATATAATTTATGTATTTTTTATTTGAATTTTCCTTGTTCCCATGCTTCAAAATTTTCGAAATCTTCTTTTAAAGAGCTAAAAAGCCATATCGTCAAAGCTAAGTCATCCGTCAAGCCGATAATTGGCAAAAAATCTGGAATGACATCAATTGGTGATATAAAGTAAATTAAAACGGCAATTATTTTCAGAATTGAACTCCAAGGAATAATTCGATACTCGCCACTAAAATAAGCCTTTATCATTCTACTTAATGTGGTAATTTTTTCTAATAATATTTGACCAGCACCCTTATTTTCATTACCTGCTACCTCTTTTGCCTTCGTGAGTGCTTCTTTAAGCAACTCCAAAATGGCTAATCCTCCACCCGCATATTTCCCAGCCTTTTGAGTAGCTGTTTTAAAAAAAAATGATTTTAAAATTTTAGCAACTAAATCTTCTTTCTTCATTATTTGATATTCTTTTTGGGGGTATAGTTTAATTTACGTTGAATTCTGGTTTACAGATTTTACAAAACTGATTTATTTTATAACTAAACAAATGGCTTTGATATTTCAATTTACCAATATTTCTTTATCTATTTTCTATAAATCCATAAAAAAATGTTTTCTGAATTTACAAATGACTTACTTTTGTGTCGAAGAATAAACATATTTCATTAAAAATAAATTCAATTTCAATTATGTCAAAAATAACTGTTGTAGGTGCAGGGGCTGTTGGAGCTACTACTGCCGATAATATTGTAAGAAAAGAATTAGCTGACGAAGTAGTAATCCTTGATATTAGAGAAGGTTTTGCCGAAGGAAAAGCCTTGGATATGTTCCAAACTGCTGCTATTTTAGGTTGGGATACCACTTTTACGGGTGTAACAAATGATTATTCAAAAACGGCAAATTCAGACGTAGTTGTGATTACTTCTGGTCTTCCACGTAAACCAGGTATGACTCGTGAAGAGCTTATCGGGGTAAATGCTGGTATCGTGAAAAGTGTTGTTGAAAATATCTTAAAATATTCTCCTGATGCTATTTTTGTGATTGTTTCTAATCCAATGGATACAATGACTTATTTAGCGTTGAAAGCTTCTGGATTACCTAAAAACCGCATTATCGGTATGGGTGGTGCTTTAGATTCAGCTCGTTTTAAATGTTATTTATCATTAGCGATGAATGTTTCTCCAAACGATTTACACGCAACTGTAATTGGTGGACACGGAGATACGACGATGATTCCTTTGACTCGTTTAGCTACTTGGAATGGTACACCTGTTACTAATTATGCAGATGCTGATACGTTGAAAAAAGTTGCGGCTGATACAATGGTTGGTGGGGCAACATTAACTGGTTTATTGGGAACTTCTGCTTGGTATGCTCCAGGTGCAGCAACAATGGCAGTAGTTGAATCAATTATCCGTGATGAGAAAAGAGTAATTCCTTGTTCGGTATTATTAGAAGGCGAATATGGTCAATCTGATATTTGTATGGGCGTTCCAGTTGTTTTAGGAAGAACTGGTTGGGAAAAAATTATTGATTATAAATTGAACGAAGAAGAGCAAGCACTTTTTGCAAAATCTGCGGATGCGGTTAGAAACATGAATAGTGTTCTTTCGACTTTATCTTTGTAGGTATTTGTGATTGAGTACATTGTTTAATAATTTTCACCCTAAAATCTTTGATTGGGGAACTTCCCGAAAGTTTTAAACTTTCGGGAAGTTGAAATAACTAATTAAATAGTGTATTGAGTAATTTGTGAGTTTCGTACTACAAAAATCACAACTCACAAATCACTAAATCACAAATAAACTATTGTGCCGCTTCTACCTTAGTTACAAAATACTCTGTATCACCCATCCAAGAAAATTTCATGTAACGTTGTTCGTAATGAAGTTTTACTCGTTTTCCAGTTGTCATTGCATCCTCAATATCTTTCGATAATTTTTCATCACCACCTGCGATCGTGAATTGCCATAAATTATTCGACATATTACCGACTTGTCCTTGCGCTCCAACGTTTAATTCTCCTTCATGGGTTTTGAAGACATATCCTTTCTTCGATAATTTAGAAACAACACCCGCTCTATCTCCTTCAGAATAAGCCATTTGGGTTGATAAAAATGCCAAAGCCACTCCTATTAAGGCAATAACCAGAAGTCCGATAAATAATTTTCTAAAAAAACCCATCGTTGAATGTTTTACTGAATTTAGTTGGTCGTTGAAAGCCATTGTTTTTGTTTTTATTTGAGAAATATCTATCTATAATTCAATCGATTTGCTTTCCAAGAACTTTCCTGCAAAGCCACGCCAACCGTTGATGCGGACGAATTTACCATTTTTTTATGGTTTAGTAAATAGCTTGCTAAAACTGCCGCAACTATTTCCTCCTCTTTATTTTCCATTTCATCCAATTTTTCAGGCGTAAAATAAAGTCCAATAAATCGGGTATCGAAATTTCCCGAAAGAAAAGCCTCATGTTTCATTACGAATTTACAGAATTGCAAAGTTGTTTCGATACCCGAGATTTTAAATTCATCAATGGCCCGAATCATTTTATCAATTGCCTCATTTCGGTCTTTTCCGTAAGTAATTAATTTGGCAATCATCGGGTCATAATAGATCGGAATGTCCATACCTTGCTCAAAACCATCATCTACTCGAACGCCATTGCCTTGCGGACGTACGTAGGTATCAAGTGTTCCGACATCAGGCAAGAAGTTATTCCGTGGATCTTCGGCACAAACCCGAATTTCCATGGCATGGCCATTAATTTTTAAATCTTCTTGTTTGAAAGAAAGCGGTTTCCCTTCGGCAATCCAAATCATTTCTTTTACTAAATCTACACCCGTAATTTGCTCAGTAACAGGATGTTCTACTTGCAGACGAGTGTTCATTTCTAAGAAAAAGAAATCTAAATTTTCGTCCACAATAAACTCAACCGTTCCTGCTCCGTAATAATTACAAGCCTTTGCCACCATTACAGCACATTGCCCCATGGCTTCCCGAATTTCGGGTGTTAGTACGGCCGAAGGAGCTTCTTCTACCACTTTTTGGTGTCGTCTTTGAATAGAACATTCTCTTTCAAAAAGATGAACAACGTTGCCGTGTTTATCGCCAAGTACTTGAATTTCAATGTGTTTTGGTGCCGTAATATATTTTTCAATGAAAACCGCACCATTGCCAAATGACGTAATTGCTTCAGAAACGGCTCTGTCCATCTGTTCATCAAAATCTGCTTCGTTTTCTACTACTCGCATCCCTTTTCCACCACCACCGGCGGAGGCTTTAATCAACACGGGATACCCAATTTCTTTAGATTTCTGCTTGGCTTCTACTCTATCCGTCACGGCATCGGGCGTGCCTGGCACCATGGGAATATTATATTTGGCAACGGTATGTTTGGAAGTTAATTTGTCCCCCATCAACTCAATACTCTCTGGCGAAGGTCCAATAAAAATCAATCCTGCCTCCGATACTTTTCTCGAAAAATTAGCATTTTCAGATAAAAAGCCGTAACCTGGATGAATGGCATCTACGTCTAAATCTTTACAAATCTGAATAATTTTATCGCCCAAAAGGTACGATTGATTGGAAGGCGGAGGTCCCACACAAACGGCTTCATCGGCAAAACGCACATGGGGCGAATTTCTATCAGCCTCCGAAAATATGGCAACGGTTTGAATCCCCATTTCACGAGCGGTACGCATTACACGCAAGGAAATTTCACCACGATTGGCGATGAGGATTTTGTTAATCTTTTGCATAAGTTTTTATATAATTCTTTTGTTTTGTTTCATTAGTTTATTCCTCCTCAAAATCCCTCCGCCCAAATAAGGCCCTGAAAGTTTCAGACATCGCAATTAAATCATGCACTTTATTTTTGGCCAGTTTCATTATTCTTACTTCTTGACTGGCTTGAATTCTTTGATCAAAATTATTCCAAAGGGCAATCATGTCATTCATATTTTCGGAAAAATGCTCAACGACATACCTTTCAAATCGAGTTCTTTCACCTTCTGTTAAAAATAGAACAACATGAAAATTTTCTTCCACAAAAAACCAAATTAATTGACTTCTTGAAAAATCTTTAATCATGGCATTATTATCTACCAAAAAGTCAATGATATCAACTTCTTCATCGGCGAACGAAACACTGTGTAAATTTGTCATAACGAGATTGCATTCTTTGCTGTGATACAGTTTAAAAATTAATCAAAAATCGTACTCTAAATGGTATTTCATTAACAATATAGCAAACCTAAATCATAATTTAAAACGATATTTAAAAGTTCTTGAAATATTACCATAAAACTTAAAACAATTGGGTTAATAAACTTGATTTAATACAAAGTCTCTGACATTTTGTATATAATGAAATAATATTTTAACTTTGTGAATATTTCAAGTTAAATACAGGATTAAAACCCAAAGTATATAACATTACTAAGATTTCAAATCCCTATCTCCGATAATTTTGAGGTTTTAAATTCTAAATTTTTGTAAAATCATAATCATAAAATAAAGTGGATATTTTCGATAAAGTTGGTAAAGGTCTTGGACCCATCGGAGCCCATGCTCACTATTCTCATCACTATTTTACCTTCCCAATGCTCACGGGGGAAATAGGCCCAAGAATGACCTTCATGGGTAAAGAAATGTTAAACTGGTCATTGAACAATTATTTGGGTTTGGCAAACCATCCTGAAGTTCGTGAATCAGATGCACAAGCAACTGCACAGTACGGATTGGCGGCACCTATGGGAGCAAGAATGATGTCGGGTAATTCTTTATTACACGAAGAGTTTGAGGCTCAATTAGCTGAATTCGTAGGGAAGGAAGATTCGTTTCTTTTGAATTTTGGATACCAAGGCGTTATGTCCGTTATCGAATGTATGTGCGATAGAAATGACATTATCGTTTATGATGCCGAAGCGCATGCTTGTTTGATTGACGGGATTCGTTTGCACAAAGCCAAAATGGGCGATTATTACAAATACAATCATAACGACATGGGTTCGTTGCGTAAGAATTTGGAACGTGCTACTAAAAAAGTTGCTGAAACGGGTGGAGGTATTTTAGTCATTACCGAAGGCGTTTTTGGAATGTCTGGAAAAGTTGGTTCATTGGATGAAATCGTAAAAATGAAAGAAGATTTCAATTTCCGTATTCTTTGTGATGATGCCCACGGATTTGGAACCATGGGAGACACAGGGGCAGGTGTTCCTGAAATGTTAAACTGTATGGATGGGATTGATTTGTATTTCTCAACCTTTGCCAAGTCAATGGCTTCAATTGGTGCTTTCATAGCCGCTGATAAAGATATTGTCATGTATTTGAAATATAATATGCGTTCGCAGATTTATGCGAAGGCTTTACCAATGCCTTTTGTGGTAGGCGGCATGAAACGTTTGGAGTTAATCAAAAAGCATCCAGAGTTTCGTGAAAAATTGTGGGAGAATGTTCGTGCCTTGCAACAAGGTTTAAGAGAAAGAGGTTTTGATATTGGAGAAACTACTTCGCCAGTAACGCCAGTTTTCTTGCACGGTGATTATGAATTGACTCACGTAGTTGGTTTAGTACAGGATTTGAGAGAAAATATGGGCGTGTTTTGTTCAATCGTAACTTACCCAGTTGTACCTAAGGGACAAATCATGTTGAGAATCATTCCAACAGCCTCACACACGCTTGAAGACGTTGAATATACAATGAATTGTTTCAAAATTGTACAGGATAAATTAACAGGTGGTGTTTATCGTCAAATAGCCGAGAAATTCATCGAAGAACAGACAAAACAGCTTGAATTAGTCTAATTTCCATGTTTTTTTAAAGTTTTTGTTGATTTTTTATAATTTGGATTTGGAAGATGTAATAAAATAGCTATATTTCGACCAGAAAGATACGCTACGGCGTATTTTAAGGCTTTTTTCAACTATTTATCCATCCTAAATCCAAGTTTCCATTATGAACAGATTTGCAGAAGTGAAAGATTTAATTATGTCATTAGAAGGAGATTTTGACAAGTTTTATGACAAAAAAAATCAAGCAGCCGGTACTCGTGTAAGAGGCGGAATGCAACAATTGAAGACACTTGCTCAGGACATTCGTACTCAAGTACAAGAAATGAAAAATAGTGAGGAGAAATAAAATTTTCGATTTACTATCCGTAAAAAAGGCTCAGAATTTATCTGAGCCTTTTTTGTTGGATTAAGAAAATACATCATTATTTTTTGACAACTTTTACTTCAATTCTGCGGTTTTTAGCTTTTCCTTCTTCAGTAGCGTTACTTGCCACGGGATTAGAAGAACCTTTTCCAGTGAAATCAATTCTTAAGTCTTTAATGCCATTGGCCATCAATAAATTCTTTACGACAAAAGCACGTTTCAAAGACAGTCTTCTATTTTGAAGAGAATCTCCTGTGTTGTCAGTATAAGCCGTAAGTTTAACTTGAACACGAGGATAAGCAGCCATAATTTTGGCTAAATCCTGAATGGTTTTATCCGAACCTACTACTAAATTTGGCGTATTTGATTCAAAATTCAAGTTATCAAAGGTAAAAGATTGGTTAACTTTCGCCGATGAATCCGTTAAATACTTGGCAAATTTATAATTGAAAGTTCCTTCCGCTAAATCTAATTTCTGACCATTAGGTAAATTAACTCCCATCGTTTTGGTAGTAGATGTGGCAGGCAAAGCCGTTGAATCTACTTTTGCAGTAGCCGTATCTTGTGGAAGGTTAGTGGTATCAATTTGAGCATTTGTTACTTGCTCAGTTTGAGACGTATCCGTTTCAATCGTTGAATTACTACTCAACTTACTCCAATCATACGTAGCAGCGAAATATCCAATTCCTCCCAGAGCAACGGCAATTAGAACTGTAGGCAATAACCATTTGGGTACGGTCATGCTGGCACTTTGTTCGCTATCATAATCTTTATCAGAATAAGTAACGGGTCTATTTTCAACGGGTTTCTTGGGCGTAATTGTTTGGGTAGTATTAGATTTAATTGTTCCTGTGGCAAATTGAACAGGCTTTATCTCCTCACTCATGAAAGTTGCCAATCCCAAAACATCGATCATTTTGGGTTGTAAACTTTCAGGTGTTTCATCCAAAAGAATACTTCTTTGGTCTAAAATTACATTCGCTAAACCCGTTTTGTCTAATCCTTGAGAAGAAACTAAGCTACCCAATTTATCCACCACTAAAGGAGCAACTACCGACAATAGAGCGGTGGCGGATGAATTTCTGACCCCCGCAAACTGCGAAATCATGGTAGCAATTGAGCTTTTTTTGTCGGGTAAAAGCATACTTACAACACTATTACCTTTTTCGACAAACCCCGCAAAACTTTCTTTATTTTTTAATAAGTCATCTAATTTTTCAATAATACTACCATTGGCACTTGCTTTTTTAACCACATTCATCAACGTGGTTGCTCCAGCTTCATTAGAAGCTCTTTTCATCAACCCTCCAACAAACGTTGGTACTAAACCTTCAAGAGCGATTTTTACTTTATCTTCTTTCTCTCCTATTAGTATTGCTGCCTTGCTTGCAACTTCACTTACTAATAATTCTCTTAATTCTTCAAATAAATTCATGTTCAATTTTTTTTAACAGATTCTGAAACAAAATTACAATCAATTCCTTTAATATCGGTCAATAAAATAGTTTCAATAAAAAATCACTGGTTAAATTTCTGATTAAAAAGTTATATTTTACAAACCAGATACTAATTTTGTGGTATATTTCTGCTTAAACACAGATTTAATAAAATATGAAAAAAATATTATTTATTGACCGTGACGGTACTATTATTGTCGAGCCACCCATTGATTTTCAAGTTGATTCGCTTGAAAAACTTTCCTTCCTTCCAAAAGCAATTTCTAATCTTCGCAAAATAGCTGAAGAAGCTAATTTTGAATTCGTTATGGTAACAAACCAAGATGGATTAGGCACAGTTTCATTTCCAGAAGAAACATTTTGGTTGCCTCAAAATAAGATGATGGAAATATTGGAAGGTGAAAACATTCACTTTGCTGACATTCACATTGACCGTACTTTTGAACATGAAAATGCGCCAACTCGTAAACCCAAAACGGGAATGTTGGAAAAATATTTTGATGAAACGCAATATGATTTAAAAAACTCGTTTGTATTGGGCGATAGACTGACCGATGTACAATTGGCGATAAATTTGGGTTCAAAAGCCATTTATTTGGGCGAAAAACCATTCGAGAACCAGGAACAAGAATCGGCAACTGCTTTGATATCAAATAATTGGGATGAAATCTATCAGTTTATCCGTCTGCCTGAACGTAAAGCCAAAGTTGAAAGAATTACGAAGGAAACCAAAATTTGGGTAGAATTAAATTTAGACGGAAAAGGACAGTCTAAAATTGAAACGGGATTGGGTTTTTTCGATCACATGCTTGATCAATTAGCCAAACATTCGGGGGCAGATTTGATTGTAAAAGTTGAGGGAGATTTGCATATTGATGAGCATCATACCATCGAAGATACGGCTCTGGCGTTGGGTGAGGCATATTTGACGGCTCTCGGAGACAAGAAAGGCATTGCCAGATACGGATTTAACATTCTCCCAATGGATGAAGCATTAGTTCACGCAGCGATTGATTTTTCGGGCAGAAATTGGATGGTTTGGGATGCAAAATTCAGTCGTGAAAAAATTGGCGAAATGCCGACAGAAATGTTTTTCCACTTCTTTAAATCTTTTACAGATACTGCCAAATGTAACTTAAATATTAAAGCAGAAGCTGATAATGAGCATCATAAAATTGAAGCTATTTTTAAAGCATTTGCCAAAGCAATAAAAATGGCAACCAAAAGAGAGATAAAAGATTTAGATATTTTGCCTTCAACAAAAGGAGTATTATAAAATTTTAGAAGGTAATTTTCTATGTTTAATATTCAATTAATTAGCAAACAGATAACTTACATCTGTTCTTTTTTATTTAAAAATTGAGCATTGAAAATTACCATTATTTACTACGAAGAATGGTCAGCCACAATCACCCATTGACCTTTCATTTTACGCCAAAGCAATGTATAATGTCCTCTTACATCGCCTTTTTCTGGGCGAGTTAAATGCCATTTCCCCACCACAAAACAGGCATCTTTAGCCATAAAATTAACCTTAATGATATCAAACTTCAACGTTCCCATCGTTGATTTATCAGGATAATTTTTCTTGTATCTCGCTAACGTGGATTTATATCCGTAGGTAACTCCAGACTTCCCAATGTACATCAGTGAGTCCGATTCCCAGTATCCGTACATAAAATCATTAACATTTCCGTCATTCCAAGCCTTTGTTTGCCGGTCTAAAATACTGAGTATTTGTTGTTTATCACTACTGGTTTGGGCGCTGACAACCAAAGAACAAAAGGAGAATAATAAAAGTAGGAGTTTTTTCATGGGTTATTTTTGCGTAAATTTGAGTTACGTTTTAACAATAATATATATGAAATTGAAAGATTATTTTGAAAAATATAAAGATTATTATTTAGTTGATGGTCTTATGTACTTGTCGTTTATTTTAGTCTTAGTATTTCTATTTATCTTTTTTAGCTGATGGTTTGGTTTGTGATGAACTTAAAGTCGGGAACAACTACACCCGCAAAGAAAAATAAAATTAAGGCTTTAATTTCAAAGTTGCCTGATTGTGAATTGATATTTACCGAATACGTAGGTCATGCCACAGAAATTGCCCAAAAAGCAGTTGCTGAAGGTATTCAAAAAGTGGTTGCCATTGGTGGGGATGGAACGGTAAATGAAGTTGGAAAAGGGTTAATTGGTTCTGAAACTGCTTTGGGAATCATCCCAATTGGTTCTGGAAATGGTTTGGCTCGTCATTTAAAAATTCCGTTGAAAACAGAAAAAGCCATTCAATTTGCCATAAATCAACCATTTTCTAATATTGACGTATGCTTTTTGAATGAAATTCCATTTTTCTGTACCGCTGGTGTGGGTTTTGATGCGGAAGTTGCCAATGAATTTGCGAAACATCAATCCAGAGGGCTGAAAACCTACGCAAAAATAGCGTTAAAATCATTCCGAAGTTTCAAACCAGAAAGTTATCATTTTGATAATCAGGAAGATAAAACTGCTTTTGCCATCACATTCGCAAATGCCACGCAATACGGAAATAATGCCCTGATTTCACCAAAATCAAAAATTGATGATGGACTAATTGAGATGGTTGTGTTGAAACCATTTCCTTTTGGCGCAGCTCCCATTATTGGCGTACGACTTTTTCGAGGAACTTTGCCCAATTCAAGATATATTGAAATGCAATCGGCAGAAGAATTTTCATTAAAGTCAGCGAAAGAATTTTTGATACATTACGACGGCGAGCCTTTGCAATTGAATACAAATGAAATCAACGTTACTATCAAAAAACAATCATTAAAAGTAAT
>NZ_CBABQS010000028.1:0-49665 GCF_964672035.1 Arcicella sp. | reverse complement strand
GAAGCGTTGTTCTTTTATCGTGATGTAAAATTAGGGCGTTTTCTGTTTCTGTGCAAGCCTTTTGGCAATAAAATTTAAAATTTCTGCTAAATAAATTATAAGGTTTTGATTTTCAAAAGATTAGTCACACAATTATTTTTTCATAAAATCTAAAAAAATCCTCCATTTTTATCCTAAAATGCCTTCTTCAACAAAATACCTTCCTTTTTCTATGTTTCATTCTTAATTCCAACTTAGCATTTTACCTTTGTGTAAAAATAAAGACGAATCAAAACGTTCGTTTTAACAAAAAATGAATTTACCTGAATTATTAAAACAAGATTTTTTGCCCGAATTTCAATTCCAAGCCTCCCGAAGTGGTGGGGCAGGAGGGCAGAACGTAAATAAAGTTTCTACCAAAGTGGAATTGCGATTTAATGTTTTGAATTCTTCTATTTTAGATGATACCCAAAAAGAATTAATTCAGAAAAAATGTAAGAATCAAATTAATTCGGAAGGTGAACTAATCATTGTTTCGCAAGAAGAACGCACGCAATTGCGAAACAAAAATACGGTAATTAAGAAGTTTAAAGAATTGTTAATCAAGGCTTTGACGATTCCTAAAAAACGTATTAAAGTTACGCCAACCGCTGGAATGATTGCCGAACGATTGAAAAACAAAAAAATGGCTTCGGATAAAAAGGCGAATCGAGGGAAAGTTGGTTATTAAGTTGGCAATAAAATATAAATAGTTGAATCCTAAATCCCAAATCTTCAATCTGAAATTAATATGACTCCAAAACAACAAGGTTTTTTCTTTCCTGCCGAATGGCATCCACACGTGGCTACATGGTTGACTTTTCCGCATAATGACCATTCGTGGCAAGATGGTAAATTGGCAAAAATGTATCTACAATATTTTCAGTTTATTAAAGCCATTTCAAAAGGTGAGAAAGTGTGCTTGAATGTTGATAATGAGCAACTTAGCGATTTTATTTTAAGTCAATTACCTGAGTATAATATTGATAAAAATCAAATCGAAATACTAATAAATCCAACCAATGATGCTTGGTGTCGTGACCACGGGCCTGCGTTTTTGATTAATCCAGCAACGAAGCAACGCATGGTTGTAAATTGGGGTTACAACGCTTGGGGAGGTAAATATCCACCTTTTGAAGAGGATGATAATTTGCCCGTAAAAATTGCTAAATATCGTGGTTTAGACTACGTTACGCCCAATATTATTATGGAAGGCGGTTCGGTGGATTTTAATGGAAAAGGAACGGTTTTGACCAGTCGTTCGTGTTTGTTGAATCCAAATCGAAATCCACATTTGAATCAGTCTCAAATTGAAGAATATCTTTGTGATTATTACGGATTGGAACAAGTTTTATGGGTAAATGATGGCATTGTGGGTGATGATACTGACGGACACATTGATGATACCGCCCGTTTTGTCAACGAAGATACGGTTTTGGCAGCGGTTGAATATAACAAAAATGATGAGAATTATGAGGTGTTGAATGAGAATTTGAAATTGATGAAACAGATGCGGTTGCTAAATGGTAAGCAATTGAATGTCATTGAGTTACCGATGCCTTCGCCCGTGGTGATTGATGATTTTAGAGCGCCAGGTTCGTACGCTAATTTTTTAATTTGTAATGCAGGCGTAATTGTGCCAACGTATCAATGCGAAAATGACGATATTGCTTTAGACATTCTTTCGCAGTGTTTTAAAGGTCGAGAAGTAATTGGTTTGGATGCTACGGATATTATTTGGGGACAAGGAAGTTTCCATTGTCTTTCACAACAAGAACCCGTGGTTTAAATAAAATAAAAATTCTAAAAATGAAACACAAATATTTATATATTATTTTGATAATTCTCGGATTCACTTCCTGCAAATCCACCAAATCAATCACCGAAAACAAAGCTAAAAAGCCTGACCAATTTGTAGTTTTTCAAGTTAAATCCTTGAAAGCCATTAATTTGGAGGAAGAATTGACTTTGGCTGATGAAGTTGTTTTGACGTATTCTTTAACCGCCGTGGATGAAAATAATAAGGTGGTTCAAGTGGCAAATGGTTCTTGGGGCGTTGAAAGTATGAAGAAAGGCCAAATTGCTTTGGAGGATAAATTTAAAACCATTGAACTGCAAATTCCCTTGAAAGGCAAAATATTATCTTCGGTTGTTTTGACTGAAATTGATGATTATCAAAAAGCCCAAAGTCTGGTTAAAAAGATAAATGAAGTGGGTGGTTTAGGTAAAATACCTGCCATGTTTATTTCCTTGGGCGAACTTGAAACGCCTTTAGCCGTTGTTTTTGCAAGTCTGCAAGCGGCGGGAATTGGATTGAAAGCCCTTGAGAAATTTGACCAAGATGATTTGCTCGGTCAAAGTACCTTTGAACTCCAAGTTTCGAGGCTTTCTGCTACCCAAAAAATGTATCCTATCACTCTTATTTTTGAAGGAGAGCATTTTAAAAATACATTTAAATATGAATTAAATTATGAATTAAAAATAATTGATTCAAAACGTTAGTATTGTAATAATGATTTATTTCTGATTCAATATATATTTTTGTCCGTTGCTCATCAATATATAGGATTAATTTTAGGTTAGATTGTCTGGATAATTATTTGTATTTTTGCAACCCCAATACAATAAACTAACACGCTAAATAGTTAGAAATCATATCAGAAATTGTTAGATAAGCTTTTTTAAATAAGAAGTTTCTGATATAAATCGTTTGAAATACCGCCATTTTAAGCATTAAGATTGAAAAATTATGACCCACATTATTAGATTATTTTATATAACAACTGCTTGTTTTTTTCTGTGCTTCAATGCAGTAAATGCTCAGACAGAACCCTTCGCAATCAAAATTGGCAACCGTGTAATCACACCCTTAGAACTGTCGCAAACCTACCGAAAACTTCTTCAGAGTGATAGTGTAAAGAAAGATAAATCACAAGAGTTTTTTGATAACTATTTAAACTATAAACTCATGGTTTACGCTGCCCAACGGATGGGCAAGGATACCACCAAGGGGTTTAGAGAAGAGATTAATTCGTACCGTAAAGAGTTGGCAACCCCTTATTTAGTTGATAAAATTATCCTCGAAAAAATGATTCAGGAGGCCTACGAGCGTATGCGAGAGGAAGTTCGAGTTGCCCAAATATTTATTGCGGTGCCCAATAATGCCAGCCCTGCTGATACGATGACTTCCTTTGATGAGATCAGAACTTTGCGTTTGAGGATTTTGAAAGGGGAATCTTTTGAACAAATAGCCAAAAATTATTCTCAAGATGCAAAAACGGCTGAAAAAGGGGGAGACATTGGATTTATTGCGGTTTTAGATAATCATTACGCTTTTGAATCTGCTGCTTATAGATATCCCAAAGGTGAAGTTTTATTGCCAATTCGGACGGATAAAGGCTATCATTTAGTGAAAGTTTTAGAAAAACGTTCTTCACGGGGAAAGGTTAAATTAGCCCATATTCTGGTCAGTGTGGCACCAAACGAAAAGCCAGAAGTAATTGAAGCAGCCAAGAAGAAAATTGAAGAAGCCTACGGATATTTGAAGAAAAATGAGCCTTTTGAGGGCGTATGCAAAGTTTATTCGACCGACCCTAACACCAAATCTAAAGGTGGAGTAATCAATAAATGGTTTGAGGCAGGAACATTGATTGACGAAAAAATGGCAAATGCCGTGTTTGCTTTGAGTGAGAAAGGTGATTTTACCGCTCCTATTCAGACTTCTTTGGGTTGGCACATTTTTAGATTAGTTGAGAAAAAACCTTTATTGAAATTTGAAGAATTAGCGCAGTACATTAAAGAAAAAGTAACTGCTGATCCTTCAAGGGGAATAATCATTAAGGGAAACTTAGTGAAGCGTTTGAAGAAGGATAATAATTTTCAAGAATCTATCTCTGTCAAACAAGAAGCGTTCGATAGTTTTTATAAAGATAGAGTGGGTAACGAAGATTATCTTGGAAAAACTATTTTTACCATCAACCAAACGTTTTCAACGGTTCGTGAGTTTTATGGTTTCGTAACAAAAACACAAAAACAATTAGCTAAAATAGGCGCATTGAACGACAAATCCGAACGTGATTGGTACAACCTTTTCGTGGAAGATAGAAATTTGCGTTATGAAGAAAGTAATCTGGAAGTGAAATATCCTGAATTCCGTTCGGACATACAAGATTTTCGTGAAGGTATTTTACAGAAAGAATTTTTGAGTGATAATGTGCTGGAAAAATCCTTAGATTCTTTGGCTCAAATAAATTATTTTATACAAAACGCTCAGAATTACCAATACACTAATCGGGTTTTTGCAAAAATTATTTCGACTGACCGTAAAGAAACGATGGAACAAGTAAAGTCTTCTTTGTTGAAAGCTCCTTATCTCATGAATCGCCGTTTCCCGGAGATTTATTTTGAAAAGGACAAATCGGATTTTTCAGCAGATACGCAAAAAATGCTTTACGATTTGACTATTATTCTGACAAAAAATCGTGATTATACCATTGAAGTCACTGGAAATTCTGACCCCGAAGAATCTGAAACTGTATCATCTCAAAGAGCCAGAAAAATTGTTAATTACTTAATCAATAAGGGAATCTCTCCGATGAGAATTCTTGAAAAAGATGACGGAAAATATAAACCCGTTTCAAAAACTGACCGCTTGAAAAATATGCGAGTGGGTATTAAATTCTTCTCAAATTCGATGGACGATGTGGTAAAGAGATTTAATGCGTTGAAACCGGGAAGCCTGACTGCCGAAGAACGTTTCTTTAAAAAAGGTGAAAATGAATATCTGGATTCGATAAGTTGGATCATTGGCGAGAATAATTCTGACTCAAAAGGCCGACAAATTTGGGTGAATATTCAGAAAGTGGAGGAACCTCGGGCCAAAACTTTTCAAGAAGCACGTGGACAAATAATGAAGGATTATCAAACGGTATTGTACAATAATTTAATCAACCAATTAAAAGCAAAATATCCAGTAGTTTTGAATCAAGATGAGTTGAATAAAATATTGAATTAAACACTGGGTACTCTATTCTGTCGCATTCCTAAATTAAAATTAAGAGCGAAAATTCAGAACAAGAAACCCAGAATAAAATTTTCCTTAACACTTTTTAACTTTATCACTATACCAATGCACGCCGCAAAAAGCGTTATCTTTACGTGTTATTTTAATTTTTCGTACATGAAATTCCTAAAAAATCTTTTTCTATTACTAACCATAACTGCAATATCGCAACATTCACTGGTGGCTCAAACCCCCATTGTGCTTGATAAAATCATTGCGAAGGTAGATAATTATTATTTATTGAAATCTGAATTGGAAGCACAGCTGCAACAGGCTTCGCAAAATGGACAACAAGCACCTCCCAAATGCCAATTATTAGAAAGTTTGGTAGTGGGTAAATTGATGTTGGCAAAATCTGAAATTGACTCTGTAACGGTTGAAGAAAAGCGAATTGACTCGGAGCTTAATTCTCGGATGGATCAAATGGAGCAACAGTTTGGCTCTCAGAAAAATATCACGGAGGCGTATGGAAAAACAATTGCTTCGTTGAAAGAGGAATTGCGTTCAGCCATTAAAGAACAATTAGTAACCCGCAAAATGCAAGATAAAATCACGGGTGATGTTAAAGTTACGCCTAAAGAAGTAAGACGATTCTATGAGGCTATTCCCAAAGACTCATTGCCTTATTTGCCTTCAGAAGTGGAAATTGGACAAATTGTGAGAATGGCAAAAACCACCAAAGCTCAAAAAGCAGAACTCTACAAAAGACTTTTGGATTATAAAAAGCGAGTTGAAAATGGTGAGAAATTTGAAGATTTAGCTAAACTCTATTCAGAAGATATTGGTTCTGGGAAAAGAGGTGGGGATTTAGGTTTCTCAAAACGTGGACAAATGGTTGCACCGTTTGAGGCGGCCGCTCTGAAATTGAAACCCAGTCAGATGTCGGATGTGGTAGAATCTGAATTTGGTTATCACTTGATAAAACTATTGGAAACTCGTGGACAAGAATACCATGCCTTACACATTCTGTTAAGGCCTGATTATCAACGACTTGATGTGACTGATCCAACTCGTTTCTTAGATAGTATTCGGGTTTTAATTCAACGGGATACGTTGAAATTTGAAAAGGCAGCTAAATTGTTTTCGGAAGACAAAGCTACTCAAGATGCTGGAGGAATGTTAGTTGATCCACAATCTCGCTCAATCAGAATGCCTTTGGATGGTACGATGGAATCGGGTTTGTACTTCACCGTTGATACGATGAAAGTAGGAACTGTAACCGCTCCAATGGCTTACAGAACGGAAGACGGTCGTTCTGCCATGAGAATCTTGTTTTATAAAA
The DNA here is from genome assembly GCF_964672035.1 of Arcicella sp. Classification (NCBI taxonomy): domain Bacteria; kingdom Pseudomonadati; phylum Bacteroidota; class Cytophagia; order Cytophagales; family Flectobacillaceae; genus Arcicella; species Arcicella sp. The sequence goes on along the minus strand of NZ_CBABQS010000028.1, from coordinate 43,303 downwards.
CAAAACACGCTCCGCACTTTGCTAATTTACAAGATGATTTCCAGAGATTATCTAATTATACATTGAACAGAAAGAAAAATACTGCCATCGAGAAATGGTTTGCCAAAGCCAAAGAAGATGTGTTTATTTACGTGGTAGATGAATATAAAGAATGTAATGTGATGAAGACCAATAGTAATTAAAATCTTTGGCAACAATTTTGTTTATATTTAAAAAGTGTCAGGTAAATTTGCCTGACACTTTGACTTTTATATGAAAACAGTTTTGAGAGATGAGTTATAGTACTTCTTCAAAGCTAAAAGCTAAATTAAAACCTGAAATTTAATAATATGGCTCAATACCAATCAGACGTTGAAGCAGTAGATGCTTTAAGAGAATCTTACCAAAAACTTACTACTGAAATCGGGAAAGTAATTATCGGACAGGAAGATACCGTTAAAATGCTGCTTACCGCCATTTTTTGTCAAGGACATTGTTTGCTTGTGGGCGTTCCAGGGTTAGCAAAAACACTTTTGATTCACACCATTGCCGAGGCATTAGATTTGGATTTTAATCGTATTCAGTTTACCCCCGATTTAATGCCTTCGGATATTGTGGGGTCAGAAACATTGGATAATGAGCGTAATTTTAGATTTGTAAAAGGTCCTATTTTTGCCAATATCATCCTTGCCGATGAAATTAACCGTACTCCACCAAAAACGCAATCTGCTTTATTGGAAGCTATGCAAGAATACGCCGTGACGGTGGCAGGACATAAATATCCTTTGGAGAAGCCATTTTTTGTATTGGCAACCCAAAACCCAATTGAACAAGAAGGAACATATCCGCTTCCAGAAGCTCAATTAGACCGTTTTATGTTTATGGTGAAGTTAGATTATCCTTCTTATCAATCAGAATTGGATATTGTAAAAAGTACAACTTCGGATAAAAAATATAAAGTTCAAAAGCAGGTTACAGGTCAACAAATTCTGGAATTTCAGCAATTAGTTAGACGTGTACCCGTAGCGGATAATGTGGTGGAATACGCCGTGAAATTGGTGCAGAAAACTCGCCCAAATACAGAAATGGCCAATGAGACTTGCAATAAATATTTGGAGTGGGGTGCTGGTCCAAGAGCTTCACAAAATTTGATTTTGGCCGCAAAATGCAATGCGCTTTTAAACGGAAAATATTCTCCCGATATTGAAGATGTAAAAGCCGTTTCAATGGCAGTACTTCGTCACAGAATTGTTCGTAACTTCAAGGCTGAGGCAGAAGGAGTTTCGGTTGAAGACATTGTGAGAAAGATAATGTAGAACTCTTTTTTTATAAACAGAAAGCCTCTCAAATCAAATTTGAGAGGCTTTCTGTTTGAATCTACTAATCAGTCAGGAATGAAAGTGATATCTGCAAAACCATAAAAGGTATTACTACTTGAATAATCAACTGCTGGAAATACCGGTGTTGCAGAAGATGCATAAACAGATTTTTGAATGATAATACTTCCTCTGCTAATAGGAAATATGGTTGCAGAAGAATTCACCTTCTTTTTTAGAGCATTGTAACCTTTTGCTACATTACTGATTGTGTTGTTAATACTGACTACATACTTCTTGTCTTTTTCAATCACCAATTCGTCAACCGAAGCTAATGAAAATTTATTTGGACTTGTTTGTTCAATTGTTTTTTGGCGTAATAAAGCTTTTGAATCTCCATCCCAAATAGAAACTGTATAAATGCCAGGGTCTTTCATTTGTGCAGCTACTTGCGTGACTTTTCCTTTGGTATTTGAACTGAACACATATCCTAACTCATATTTACCTCCATTTGACGCATCAGATACTGCCCAATCGACATCGGATACTAAAGAAGATACTGGATTTTCACTTGGTTTTACGCTTGACTCATCTTTTTTACAAGCATTAATCATCATAACAAGAAGGGTAAAGAGAATTAGTAATTTTTTCATGACAGTATTTTTTAATTGATTCGTTAAATGAATTTTAGAAAGTTGATTTTGAATTTTTATCAATAAATCTTGACAAATATGATTGATTAATTCAATAAAGAATTAAATGAATGTTATGGTATCAATATTTAGTTTACGGTAAATTGCTTCATTCATAAAGTATATTTTGAAATTTAGTCGTGAAAAATGAGCATTGAGGCAACAAGATTTGTCCAATATTTTGCTTGTTTTTTTCGTTATTGAGATATAAATATTTTTGCGGACAAACTCGTCTATGTTACGGACTTAGAAAAGGAATATTTTCTTACATTTGCTTAAATAAAATCCTTACTCAATGAGATTGAAAACACTGCTGTATTGTGCCATTCTAATTATTTGCTGTCAAACGTTGGAGAGTTGTATTTGGGCGAGAAGATGTCCCGAAAAAACGTGTAGAGTTTCTCAAGAACATAAGCATGAAAATGGTGTTTATCGTCCTCGGGCCGCTTTTTCGTGGGTTACAAGTAAAAAACATTGGCCTTGGAGTCGCTTAGGAGGGGGGAAGAAATTTAACGGAAAGAAGGATAAAAAATCAGGTAAAACTAAGTTTAAATATACTTTGCCAGGCGAAAAGCAGTAATAAAATATTGATGGCATGACTCAAAGTCATGCCATCAATATTTACCAAGAAATTTTAATTTCTAATTCCCACCATTTTTTACCCGACCTTTTTCATCTTCCAATCCTGTTTGACGTTGGCGAGCGGCTTTAACTTTATTATTACCAAAACGATAAGTGAATGTAATCCGAGCAGTACGACTTTCCCAACGATTTGCAATCTGAACATCAATATCATTAAAAAGAAAACTTCCTGTGAATTTCTGAGTCCAAAATACATCATTTACGTTTAATTTCAACGTTGCTTTATCATTCATTAGCTTTTGTTGAATACCAAATGAAACAGCTCCCATGGGTTTCCCCACTAATTGCCCCTCAACAAATCCCGACTGATACCAACCGCTCAATTCCAACGAAAATTTCTTAGTCACCGTAAATTGATTGGTCATATTGACATTGTAAGTGGTGGCACGAGCATCCAAAGGTTGATAAATTGCGCTTTCCTTTCCGTCGGTTCCAATCGTAACTTTTGGAATATCACCCACGTAATGATTGTTGTATAAATTGAAATAAGTATTGCTAAACCACCACTTCGCCATGGGAACGGGAACAGAGAAAGCAATGCCAAAATTATCTACGTATCCGATATTATATTTCGTTACATTCGTCAATTTCAACGCATTATTTTGTTGCAAAATTTGGGTCATCATGCCGTTGGTTCGGCTATAATTGATGGTAGTGGTAACAGCATCCATGAATGTGTGCGACAACTCCAAAGCATCGGTATATTGTGGTAGTAAAAGTTCATTTCCTTTCTCAAAAGTATAAGGGTCGAGGAAGTATAAAAACGGATTCAAATCCTCATAACTTGGGCGGTCAATTCTGCGGCTATACGATAAGCCCAATTGGTGTTTTGCATTGAGTTTTTCACGCAAAAAGATACTCGGGAACAAATTTGTATAGTTTCTATTCAATAATTCAACGCCTTTCAAAGTTCCTTGTCCGATGGTATTTTCAACTCGTAATCCCAATTGTACGCTCAATTTTTTGAATTGTTTTGAATAATTTACGTAGCCCGCATTAATGTTTTCTTTATACAAAAAATCACGGGTACGAGTAGGGTCAAGAACACGATTGTTAAGGTCGCCAATCAAGAATTCAAAGCGCATATCGTTGTTGGAATGGACATAACTTGACTTTATCCCGGCTTCAAATTTTGAAGTTTTATTTATTGGATAAACTAAATCGCTTTTAAAAGAGTAAATATTGATTTTTGAATCCGTCATGCCATCTTCATTACGAGTTTGGCGAAGAATATTCAAAAGGTCGTATTTGGAAGTACGATACTTCATGTTATTATTGGCATTATAACGAGCATAATCAGCATCCATTGTCCATTCTTTACCCGTTGAATCAATCACGTGTTTGAAATTGATGTTAGCAGAATAATTTGCCCAATCGTTATTGATATCTCCCTTTGTGATAGAAGTTGAATCTTGCAGACCCAATGAATTTTTTACAATGGCTTGATTGTCAAGCAATTCACTATAATTCCCACTCATGCCGTTGAATAAAACGCCGATGGTATTTTTTGAATCTAAGAAATAATCGGCTCCCATTTTGTAAGAAGCTGAGCTATTTTTCTTATCAGAATCTGCCACTTGGTCGAAGCCTGAAAGCACTTTTCCATTCTCAACAAATTTTCTATTTATCTCATTTATTTGAAAACTTTTACGATTGTTTGCAGAGAAATTTCCAAATAAATTCAATTTTCCTTGACGATAATTCAAATTTAAACTTCCATTTTCTTTCGGTAAAGAACGATAGAAACCATACCCAAAACCAACCGTAGCCGAGCCATTTATGCCCATATTTTGGTTCTTTTTTGTCCGTAAATTAATAACTCCCGCATTGCCCGAAGCATCATATTTGGCGGGTGGATTGGTCATAATTTCGATTTTTTCTAATTGATTCGACTGCATATTTCTCAATAAATTTGCTAAATCACCGGCAGACATATACGTTGGTTTTCCATCCATCAAAACCATTACATTTTGTTTACCTTTCAACGAAATATTGCCATCTTTATCAACCGTTACCCCTGGTGCTTTTTCTAATACTTCCAAAGCCGTACTTCCCGCCGAGACGATTGAGTTTTCGACATTTACAACGGTTCTATCAATTTGTTGCTCAATGAAAGGCTTTTTAGCAATTACTTGAACTTCAGATAATTGCTTAGAATCTTCTGATAAAACCAAATTTGATAATTTCACCGAAGGATTGTCAGCATCTAAAGAAAATTTTGGGGTATAAAAATTTTTGTAGCCCATTTGAGAAATATTTACTAAATATTCTCCCGAAGGTATTTTCTCAAATTCAAAAGAGCCGCTGCCGTCAGATAAAGCCCCTTTTACGAGTGTAGAATCTTTTGCTTTTAGTAAGGTTACGCTGGCAAATTCTACGATTTTAGATTTGTCATCCGTAATTTGTCCGCTTACTTTTCCCTGTGCATTAGTTTTGAAACTATTTAGGCTTAGGAGGGTGAGGATTGTGTAAAGAAAATTTTTCATAATGAGTTTTATGTTTAATATTAAACGATGCCATTACGGGGCATCGGAAAAAGGTTTATTTGTTAAGTCAAAATTATAAGTAAAGCCTACTACCTTGTATTGCATATTACCTATTCGGTTCTTTTAAAGGATGAATGGTTGTGGAATTGCGTTAAAGTATTTGTTTAGTTCTGGAAGAATGGGTATTTGTCAATGAGATGCAAGTGGGGAGAAAAAGGTTGCAGAAGGAATAAAAAAATCATCATTTCACAAAAATGATGATTTTTTTAATATTCATGGCATGGCTTTAGGCCTTATCATGAATTAATATGTTGAAATAATTTTATTCAAACCAACTCAGAAATAATTTTTAATCCATTTAAAGTCAAGGCTTTATCTACTTCATCAAAATCATCTTGCAAAGGAGTAAGAATAGATGAAAGCCCACCCGTAGCCAAAACTACACAATCCAGTCCAACTTCTTTTTTGATTTGATGAATCATTTCTCGAACCATGCCCACGTATCCCCACAAAATTCCAGCTTGTATTGCATGAACGGTATTTCTTCCAATGGCAGATTCGGGCATTTGTAAAGGTACTTCGGGCAATTGTGCGGTATTAGAAAACAATGCTTTTACGGCAGTTTTCAAACCTGGGGCAATTGAAACCCCGATAATTTCGCCTTTTTCCGAGACAACTGTATAAGTAAGTGCCGTGCCAAAATCAACGATGATGCACTTTTTTTTGTGGGTATAATACGCATAAACCGCATTGCAGACCAAATCTGTTCCGATTTCATAAGGACTTGGAATCTTCATTTTTAGTTTATAGTACATCTCAACGCCAACTATTAATGGGTCGATTCCAAACATTTGTTGCACCATTTCTTTCAAAATAGCTTTCTGGTCGGGGACAACACAACTGATAATTGATTTTTTTATCTCACCGATTTTCAATGAGTTTTCTAAAAATCGAATGCGTAATTGAGCCTCATAATCAGAAGATCTTTGAGATAAAGAAGAAGAAATACGAAATTGATGAATCCATGAAAAACTATCATGAATTCCAAAAACGATGTCAGTATTTCCAATATCAATGGCTAAAAGCATATTTTTTTAAGGTTTTTGGGACTGAGAATTAGTGGAGGATGTTAGCTTTTCTAAACCCTAATGCCTTTACTTTTCAATTCCTCGGCTAATTGCTCGGGCGATTGAAAATGAATAGCATCCAATCCTACGGCTTTTGAACCGATTACATTTTTAATATTATCATCAATAAAAATAGCTTTTTCTCGGTCAATATCGTAGCGACTCAGAATAGCTTCATAGATTTCTGGTTGAGGTTTTAATAAAAATTCCTCGCCCGAAACCAAAGTGCCTTCAAACCAATGCAAAAAATGAAAACGCTCAATAGCTTTGGCAATGGGGAAAGTTTCGGCTGACCAATTCGTGAGGGCATAAACTCGATAATCTGGCGAATCAATCAATTTTCTGAGAATTTCCACCGTTCCTTGATTAGCATCGCCCAACATTTCAACCCAACGGCCATAATAAGCTCGAATTTCGTGTTCCCAATCAGGAAAGAGCGCAATTCTTTCTTCCGTTGCCAACGCAATTAAAGTTCCTGCATCTTGGCGTTCGTTCCAGTGCATCGGACAAACCTCCTCAAAGAAATAGGCTCTACGTTCTTCATCAGGAATCAAATCGTTGAAAACGTATAATGGATTCCAATCAATCAAGACTCCGCCTAAATCGAAAATAATGGTGTTAATTTGTTTTGACATTTATGCTAAAATTTATTGTTTTAAAACCCAATCTTTCCTTTACGCTTCCCTTTTCCAGAACTTTTTACATATTCGTGTAGGTCTGCTAATTCTTTCTCAAATCCGCCCGACAAAATCGGGAATCTTAACCAACTTCTTGGATCGAGGTTGCGGTCGTCCACGTGGAAACTTGGAGCGTAACGTTCTCTTTTCCACTGGTTACGTGCAAATAATTTGAAGAATCTTTCGATGGATAAAATTAATTTTTCTCGATTGTAAATTCCTTCAAATTCTAATTCCATGAGTTGTAAACAGTCTTTCGGTGTTTTTTTATCCCGAATCGCAGCCGTTTCAATGGCATTTAAGAGGTCGTAAGGCATCAAATCTTCTTCGTCAATTTGTTTGGCTTCCAAAGGTCGAAGTTCGGCGGTTGGTTGCAGATTGTTCATGGCATTGAGTCCTGCAATTTTTAATTCTCCACCCAGTCCTGTATTTTCTAACCAACGTAAAAAATGACGTAGCCAATGCTTATCAATCCCCGCAATCGGTGAAATTGAACCCGATGTATCACCATCCATTGTGGCATATCCAACCGAGGCTTCCGAACGATTTGAGGTTGAAAGTAACAATGAATTCGTAATATTTGCCAGTAACCAAGCACTTGGGCTTCTGACCCTCGCTTGAATATTTTGGAGCGCAATATCATCGGTTTCCCATGATAAATCTCGTCCAATTGCCTCTTGAATGAGTCCTTTGTAGGTTTCTACTAACCCATTTATATCAATATCATAAAAAGTTGTATTCAAATCTTTCGCCAAAGAAGTAGCAGAATGGCGAGTAGCTTTTGAACTATTTTCAGTGCCTTGATAAACATTAATAATCAAAGCGGCCGATAATTCTTTTACATCTTTACATCCTTGAATATTTTTGATATAGGCAAACTTCTTTTTGAAATCTTCTAAGCCTAACTCCTTGACACACAATTCAATTGCTAAATAACACAAAGCCGTAATTGCCGAAGAATCCGCTCCACCCGAAAGTGAAATTACCCAACCATTTGAGCGTGATTTACGCAGATAATCGAACAAGGCTAAGGCAATTGCCCGAGCAAATTCTTCCTCTTTTTGGTAGCCCTTCGCTTCCCAATGTTCTAATTCAAAAACATTTTTAACTGGGTCAATTTCTGGATAATCAAAAAGCACTTGAACAGGATTAGTCGATTTGAAGGTGATTCGATTTTGGGTTTGTTCCAATCGAATTTTGTCTAAATCGATTACTGCGGTCGTTAAATAGTAATCTTTATACGAAAACCTTGTGCCAGACACCAACATTTCGCCCGTTTGTGCGACCATTGCATCACCATCAAAAATGGCTCTACCTGACTCATTTCCCAATAAATTGACATAAATATAGGCCACGCCAAAAGAACGAGATCCTTCTTGCACCAATCTTTCACGGGTTTGAGTTTTGAAAAATGAGAAATGTGATGCCGTTGGATTCAAGATAACATCGCAACCTTGCAAATACAAATCACGACCAGGACGATTGGCAATCCAAGCATCTTCACAGATTTCAAAACCAATTTTCACACCCCCGACATCGAAAACAAAATCTCCAACGGGATACGTAAATTCGCCCAAACGCATTTCGGTACGCTCGCCAACGGGCCAATGTTGAAACCAGCGGGTTTCGTAATGAATTCCGTTATTTGCCAGATTTTTTTTGCAGATAAAACCCCTTATTTGCTTATTCACAATCAAACAGGCTGCATTATAGACATGATTCATTACCCGAATCGGTAAACCCACACAAACCGCAATACTGGAGGTATGAGGTACAATCTCCTGCAACATTTCCATGGCAGTATCACACGTAGATTGTGCGTAAAACATATCCTCACATCCATACCCAGTGATACATAATTCGGGCAAACAAAGTAGGCTAATATCTTGATTCTTGGCATCTTCAATACTATTGATGATGTTGTTTTTATTGCTTTCCCAAGCAAGCGGCGTTTGATTCACAACCCCTGCGGCGACTTTTATTAGATTCATGTATATATAACAAGATGTTCTCTCACATCGTTTAGAAACAGCAAAATACGTTATTTTTTATCAAAGATTAAAAGAAAAAGCAACCCTTTGGAGGCTGCTTTTGAATATTATTATTATTTTTCAAAGTCCCGCAAAATAATCGTACCCAAACAAAGCCCAATAATCCTTGGGGCGAGTGTCTGAAAATTTAATTACGCCAATTCTTTTCAAACTTTTATAACCATATTTCACAGGGATAATCAGCCGTAAAGGCGCACCGTGTTTTGTATCAGTCAGAGGCTGTCCGTTCATTTCGTAGGCCAAAATCGTTTGCGGATGCACGGCGCTTGGCATATCAATTCCTACGTAATATTTATCATCGGGCGTTTCCATTCCTACGTATTTATATAAATTCTCCGCATCTTTTTGCCCAATTTTATAATGGTGCATTACGTCCACGAAACGGACTCCCGCCCAATGTTGAATCTGCGACCAGCCTTCAATACACTTAAATTCAAAGACAATTTCTTGTTTTGGTAAGGCCTTTAATTCATCTAAAGTAACGTCAAATTTATTATCGCCCGATTCTATTTTTACTTTATAATCTCCTTCTAACGGACTCACTAAGCCAACGCTACCATTCACCCGAACATTTCGTTGAGCTTCTGATAAGGGAAATGAAGGAGCTAAATGGCTGTTTTGCAATATTTTACCCGTTAGGCGTTCGTTAAATTCTAACGTTTTTCGCAAGGGAGCAAGCGTGTTATTGAGATATGAACTGGCATTTATCCATTTCCACACGCCAATCGGCACGAGACTCAAAACGCCAAAACCCACGAAAGCTTTGATGGTTTGGCGTCTAATTTTTTGGTCGGTTGTTAGTTCTTCTTTCATGCTTTTTCTTTTACTTCAAATCCTGTTATCATACTCTGAAAATTTTTCCAGCCTGCTTTTATGACTTGCAAAATATGGACTATAAAAAACAGTACAAAACCAATAGTTAGCACAAAATGCTCAATTCTGGCTAATTTGTATCCGCCCAAAATTGTGGTCAACCAAGCTAATTGTACCGGTCTGAAAATGGCCCAACCCGTTAAAATTGAGCCAAAGCCCATTACGATTACTAAGGTATAAACAATCCGTTGAGCAGCGTTATATTTATCCTGTGGTGGACTCGTTTTACTAACCCCCATGCTGTGTAAAACCACTTGCCACGCTTCTTTAAATGATTTTTTTTCTGGAACAATCAAACGCCATTCACCCGAAATCATGGTGTATAAAAAATATAAAATTCCGTTGATGGTGAATAACCACATGGTGGCAAAATGCCATGCCATGCCTTTGGCTAATTGTCCTGATAACCCAAGAAAAGTATAAACGCTTTTTGGAAAAAATTTAAAAATAAGGGTATCTCCAATCTGAATTTTATAAATTCCGTTTGCCCAATAAATTAACATTCCTGACCAAATCATCACGAAGAGTAAGGGAAAATTGACCCAATGAAACCAGCGAATTGCCAGCGGATGTTTGTGGACTATTTTTTTCATATTTTAAATTCAAATTTATATTACAAATGTGAGAAGAAATTTTAATTAATAATGTCGTTAGTATGTCATATTTACGTAAATATTATTTAAACAGTTTTGAAAAAGTGTGGACACTTTTGTGCTTACAAGCGAGGATGCTTGTAAGAGAACGATAATCAAACAGTTTTGAAAAAGAGTGGAGATTTTTGTGCGTACAAGCGAATACGCTTGTACGAGAACGAAAAAGTGTGGATGCTTGTATGAGCCAGTAAATGAATCCTACTCTTAACTATTTCACCTATGTATCTATGTGGTTGCAGAATAAAAAAACAACAAATAAATTTGAAGAGGCTTTTTTTATAGATTTCTATCTTGTAGCAACTTTAATGTTATTAAGCCTTAAATTTTTCTGATTCTAATGTTTTTGGGAGCAATTAAAAAACTTGGCTGATCTTTGTTTTGCGAAACAATAAAATCAAGTAAGTGATAGAATCAGAACCAAAAGTTCGGAAACGAACTGCAAGTAAAGAAAAAAAGCAAAAATATCAAAAGGGACAAATATTATTCGATTATCAATCTGAGAATTAAAGTATTTAGAGACGGTAAAAGATCCTGTTTGTTTTGGTCAATGGCTTGATGGTCTTGACGAAAAGTACAAATCATTATTTGGAGCTGATTTATCTAAAGCTATCAATTTCACGATATTAGATATTCTAAAAAAATGTCATTGCCTTATCGTCGAATAACCCTTTGAGGACAGATTTATGCGATTCAACCCAGTTTTATTATGCCTGAATGGAGTGGTAAAGTTGAAGATTATCGAGAAGGTATCATGTTGTACCTTCGAGGGAGATCTTTGGATAATATTACAGCATGTTTTTGCGATAACCAACAAAAATGGTTAGATAGAGTCAATCATTTAGGTCGTTTTAGTATAGTAGGAACAACTGTTAAAAATTCAGATTTATTATCTCAATCATTGACTGCGGATGGAAAGATTACTTTTTTAAATGGTAAAGAAATATACGCTTGTATGACCGTTGGTGATAACTGTATTGTAGGAGCTGATTTATCACTGACTGAGGACGAACGAGGACTTAAAGAAAGTTATGACATATTCAAACAAGAAGCACTCAATATTTCACCAAGCTAATCAGCCCAAAAGCGTAAATACAGACGGTTGGGCAGCAACCCGAAAAGTATGGAAAGGGCTATTCAGTGAGATTGTACTTATTTTATGCTTTTTATACTGATATATTGAAGACTCAGTACGTTAGACTTTTACTGAGTCTTCAATAATTATTGTTTCTTGAAAAATTGAACCCCAAATATGCTCATACAATAGTCTCAATACTAATTTTAATCTTGACACAAATTTATGAATAAAGGTTCTAAAGGTTGTTGAAAATATAATTATTCCAATAGAGATTCTTTATATTGCTTAATTATATTTGATTATTCCGTATCATCCGTTTGCCATATCCTTTATCGGCGAGTTTTCACCTTACTCAAAACCCAATTCCCCACTTGTTCTCCTTCTATAAATCCATTATCTAAAGCTGGGCGAAAATGAATTCCGCCGTAAAGTCGACTGATGGAAGCCATTTGTGCTGCTTCACGGAAAGAGTTAAATTTTCTTACTGGAATGCCATAAGGAATTTCGGTAGAATCGGCAAAAGCTACATTTTCTCCCAAGGTTTTATTTAATACCACCATCGCTGCGGCAGAAATTACCGAGTGTCCCGAAGGATATTCTGGAAATGGTGGTGTTTGTAAAATAGGAACCCAATCTTTATCAATGTTAGCATTAATAATACTCTCAGGACGAATGCGAACGGTACGATATTTTTCATTCCAACAAGAAATAAAACCGTCAAAAATAGCCATCGAAGTCAATAAATAGGCTTCAACGGTTTGCCCTACATCCGCTTTTTGTTGGCGAGTTACTAAAGATGTAATTCCCATCCAATGTCCACCAGGGGATACTTTTTTGGTAGCAAACATGGCATGACCCGTAATATTCATTTTAAAAGGATTGCAATCCCAAAAATTAGCAATACTACGTTGTTCGTCGGTCAGATTTTTCACGGTATTATAACAATCCAACACTTCTTTATAATATTGACTTCCTTTCGTTATATCAAATTTTGAAGGAGCTAATGGAGGGAACTGACTACAAGTATCAAGTGTTAAAGGTCTGATTCTCATCCAATTAGGTTCTACTGCATCCATATATGCGGGCGGAGTTGGTATCCAAGTTCCTGGCAAATTAGTCACTGTATATCTAAATCCACGAGTTTGTTTGTAATTATCCTTTTTGGAATAATTCATAATTGAAGCAGCCACAGAATCTCCAAAAGCTATGGAGTTTTCGTAAATATCTTCTGGAATACCCGTTGCTTTATATTCTTTCCATAATTTTTCTTCAAAACCTACATACACATCTTGGGCGAAAGTAAGGTTCTTCCCAACCGTCAAAAATGCACGAGTTGCTGCCAAACCGTTGCAGATTTTTTTAGAAGTATCTAAAAGGAAAACTTTTTTTAATCCTCTCAACTGCCCAACCATTGATTTATATTTGGGGTTTCCTGCGATACCCGCCTCATAAGCCGCTAAAGAAGCATACATATATATACGACTCGAAACGGGAGGGGCAAAAATATCGTGAATGATGGATTCAGTGACTTGGAACTGGGTACGGCGTAAAAATTCTGGATTTTCAGCCGCTTTTTTCCACTCAGTATTCTCTTTTTTACAACTGATTATCAGGGAAATACCTGTAAGAAAAATAAGGAAATTACGTTTCATTGGTTAATTTTTTAATTAGACTTCAAAATTACGCAAAATGGTTTGATTTAATAAATACAACTGCTTAAATGATTTTTTAGTAGGTATAGGTTGAAAGCACTTTATCCTTTGCCAATGAAGGCTAATGAATTAATCAAGCCAACTTAGAACCATTGTGATAAGTAAAAAGTTACCTTTGTGTATACTTTTTCAACAGCACACAATGAAATTAAAAGTTGCTTGTCAGCTCGATTATGAATTAAAAGAAAATGCTCCTCTAATTTTGATGCTCCGCCCTCAGAACGGCCCTCAGCAACAATTAATGGAAGAATCGTATCTACTCACACCTAATGTCCAATTCTCAGAATATCGTGATGTTTACGGAAATTTATGCCAAAGAATACTGGCTCCAATCGGCAAATTAAACATCAAAACCCATTCAATTTTTGACGTTCATGAAACGCTCGAAACTAACATGAACGCAGGTTTCGTACCCGTTGAAAATCTTCCGAGTGAGACCATCATTTATATGTTGCCGAGTCGATATTGCGAGTCGGATAAATTGTTTTCTCTTGCTTTTGAAATTACGGAAAATAAGCCAATGGGCTATGCCCAAGTTGAAGCCATTAGGATGTGGGTAAAAAATAATATTACCTATGAATACGGACGTAGTTCTTCCTCAACGTCGGCGGCTGATATTGTTCAAACCAAAACGGGCGTTTGTCGTGATTTTACACACCTTTGCTTGGCACTTTGTCGGGCATTGAATATTCCCGCCCGAATGGTGGTTGGTTATCTCTACGATTTAAAACCGATGGATCTGCACGCTTGGTTCGAGGCTTATGTGGGTGATAAATGGTACGCTTTCGATGCCACTCAAGATGCTCCGAAGGGAAATAGAGTGGTAATTGCCTACGGTCGAGATGCTAATGATGTGGCTTTTGCCAGTCAATTTGGGGAAATGGATTTGTTGAATATGTGCGTTTCAGTGGAAGAAGTTAAATAATATTTCTCAAAACATCTTCCACAAGAATCAAGTTGTGTTCTCAATAAATAAAGAAAAATATCTTGAAAACAATCATTATTGGTGCAGGAATGGCAGGGCTTTCTGCCGCCAAAATTTTAACTCAAAAAGGACATGACATTACGGTTTTGGACAAAGGTCGTGGCGTAGGAGGGAGGATGTCCACTCGTACGATTGATCATGCCAAAGCCGACCACGGAGCGCAGTATTTTGCAGTAAAATCGCCTGAATTTCAAGCGTTTATCTCAGAAATGCAATCAGAAAATATCACTGCAGAATGGCATCTTGCCCAACGTGAAAACGTGCGTTATGTAGGAGCAAAAGGGATGAATACCATTCCTAAAAAAATGGCTTCCACACTCAATGTTTTAGTTAATGAAAAGGTAGTTTTGATTGAAAATAATACCGTAAAGACTGAATCAGGTAAGGTGTATGGTTTTGATAATTTGCTCATTACCATCCCAATTCCACAAGTAATTGAACTTTTTCAAAATTCAAAAATTGATTTTTCGGAAAAAGATAAAAACGTTCTCGCTACTATTGAATATGAGCCTTGTATTGCGGTCATGGCCGTGCTGAAAAAGCCCACTGACATCCTTAGCGGAGGCATTATCTTAGAAAATCAACCCGTCGCTTGGATTGCGGATAATTATCAAAAAGGCATTACCCAAATCCCAACCGTTACGCTTCATGCTTCGTCTGCGTATAGTGCTGCCCGTTTTGATGATAATTTGCAGGAAATAGCCAATGAAATGCTATCATCTGTTAATCAATACGTTAAGCCCGAAAATATTGATTCTTTCCAAACCCATCGTTGGCGATTTAGCAATGCCACCAAACGTTTCCAAGATTATTTTTATCAAATTGAAAATCAATCCATCTTTTTGGGCGGTGACGGTTTTGGTTTGGGAAATGTGGAAGGTGCATTTTTATCGGGATATTATTTGGGCATGAAACTTTAACAATTTTATGAAGTAGGTTTGCAATCTTTCACCGTATTTTAGCATCTGATTATCAGAATCTTAACGCTTAAATACGATGGAAATACTTACCACACACCCCCCAAAAAGAATTTTATTAATTGATGGACTCCGAAGTTTTTCGCTTTTAGGAATTATTCTTGCCCATATTGGAGGTTGGTTCGTTGCGGGCGGAATCCCAAGTGCCGTATATCAAAAATTTCAAAATGACCTCGGTACTAATATTGCTAACTACATTGGGGGCATTTTTATTGACGGAAAATTCTACACCCTTTTTTCTTTTTTATTCGGATTAAGTTTCGCTATTCAACTTTTCCAACGCAAAGAAAACGACCCTAAATTTATCCGCCGATTTATGTGGCGATTGGTGATTTTATCCATCATTGGCTTTATTCATCATATTCACTGGAAAGGTGATATATTAGGAATTTACGCCGTATTGGGCTTTTTTATGTTGCTTTTTAGCAATGCAAGTGATAAAATTCTATGGATTGGTATTCTGTTTTTTACGCTAAATATCCCCATTCTTATTCGTGATACAATCCGGGAAACAAAGCCGAAAGAAAAACCCAAAACCGAAAAACAACAGAAATATGAACAAGATAAATACGAAAAAGAAACTCTAAAATCTTACACGACTTTAAAGCAAGGAAGTTACTCAGAAGTCATCGTTCAGAATTTTAAAGATTTCAAATATAAAGCAGATTTTCAATTTGATTCTGGACGTATTTATATTACGTTAGGTTTCTTTTTATTAGGCTTATGGGTGGGAAGAGGTAAATTTTTTGAGAATTTTGAACAAAATAAACCTTTCTTTAAAAAAGTAATGTGGTGGTGTTTAGGAGCAAATATCTTTATTGTTGCTTTTTTCTTAACCATCCAAATTGGAAATTATTTCGATAAATTTCCCCAATGGATTGGCATTGTCTTCAATTTTCTATTCACAATTCATTCCGTTACCATGACTATATTTTATGTTTCAGGCATTGCCATTTTACTGAATCTAAAAAGTATGAATTGGATATTAGATAAACTTTCGGCAGTGGGCAAAATGGGCTTGACAAACTATCTTTTACAGAGTGTGATTGGGGTAATTTTGTTTTACGGAATTGGCTTTGGACTGATGGGAGAATTTAATGCTGGTCGGTGTTATTTAATCGGAATAGCGATATTTATTTTTCAAATAATTCTTAGTAAATGGTGGCTTTCAAGGTTTATTTATGGCCCCATGGAATGGCTTTGGCGGTCGGCAACGTATTTGAAATGGCAACCTATGCGGAGGCAACAAGAATTTGAATTCTAAAAACTCGCAATCTTCCAAATATCTGCTTTTTGTCAGAAAATAATAATAGTTAAACACTTCATGAATATTACAAAGACGGATTTTATGAAATTGAGCCGTCTTTTTTGTTTAAATTAAAATATTTTCTCATAAAAACGCAACTATGAACTCAGAACCGATAACTAATCTTGGCTAAATAAACTTTCTTGCCTAATTTTGTAAGACTATGAATTTAAACCTTCATAGCTCATAAACTGTTAAATAAAAATGAGAGAAATACAATTCAGAGAGGCACTTCGTGAGGCATTAAACGAAGAAATGCGTAATGATCCATCCGTTTTTTTGATGGGCGAAGAAGTAGCCGAATATAATGGAGCCTATAAAGTATCACAAGGAATGTTGGACGAATTTGGTCCCGACCGTGTGATTGATACACCCATCGCCGAGTTAGGTTTTGCAGGAATTGCCGTTGGGGCAGCCGCTAACGGTTTGCGTCCCGTGGTTGAATTTATGACTTTCAACTTTTCATTGGTTGCAATCGACCAAGTGATTAATTCAGCCGCCAAAATGATGTCAATGTCGGGCGGCCAGTATCATTGTCCAATTGTATTTCGTGGACCAACTGGAAATGCTGGACAATTATCTTCTCAACACTCTTCAAATTTTGAAAATTGGTTTGCCAATACACCTGGTTTGAAAGTGGTAGTACCTTCAAATCCTGCGGATGCAAAAGGTTTATTGAAATCAGCCATTAGAGACAACAATCCAGTAATTTTCATGGAATCTGAATTGATGTATGGCGATAAAGGATTAGTGCCAGATGGAGAACATATCGTACCAATCGGGAAAGCAAATATTGTAAAAGAAGGAACCGATGTAACCATTGTAACCTTTGGAAAAATGCTTTCGAGAGTAGTGATGCCAGCGGTTGCTGAATTAGAAAAAATGGGAATTAATGCCGAGGTAATTGACCTTAGAACGGTGAGACCCATTGATTATGAGACAGTTATCAATTCAGTAAAGAAAACTAACCGTTGTGTAGTGGTTGAAGAAGCCAACCCAATTGCGGCACTTTCTTCTGAAATTGCTTATAATATTCAACGTTGGGCATTTGATTTTATGGATGCTCCCGTTATTCGTGTAAACTCAAAAGATTTGCCATTGCCTTACGCACAATCGCTTTTAGAAGCCATTCTTCCAAGTATTGCTGGAACAATTGATGCTGTTAAGAAAGTGATGTATAAAGCATAAATTTATTGTTTTAGCGTTTATAAACACCTCCCAAATTCAATTTTGGGAGGTGTTTCTTTTTAGATTTAATGATTAAAAGCATCATTATTTTGACTCATAGCAGCTTCATTACCACGGAAAAAAATGGTTTTCAAAATACTAACATTTTAAGGTAACTTTCCTTAATTATATCAGTAAATTTAGTTACTTTGACATCAATTTTCTTATTCATTTCATGATTTGACCTTAAAACTCCATGTACTCATTCAAAAATATAATATTTTTTTTAGGAGGGTGTTCTTCCAATGAAGTAACTCCTATTGCAGCGATAGTTCAGCCCAAAACGCTGACGATTGTTACATTTAATGAAGTCAATCCAACCAATATTTCTTATACATGGAAAGATAATCTGATTACCTCATTTGTCGTAAAAACATTGAATACGGCAACTAATCAGGATTTTGTTCGACAATATGATATTACAAGAAATGATAAAAAACTTATTCAAAGCATTCTATATACGTATCAAGGAGGAGGATTTTCTGATGGGAATACTGTTCAGAATTATACTTATAATGCCGATAACACCCAAATAAACTACTTATCAACTACTTGGACTTATAATAAATTGGGGAATCTATCTAATTTAATTTATGGTTCAAGGTCAATTTCGGGTTTTGTTGAATATAGTTATAATGAGATAAATCAATTGACCAAAATGCACTGGAAAGAAGGTGCTTATTTGGATAATACCAATACAATTAATTCACTTACGAATACTGAAAATCCGCTTTATAACATTACGAAAAGTATCCAGTTTCTTAATGTAACCATCAATAATACAGACCTGACCATGAGTTCATTATCATCCTTGCCAAAATCCTACAATAATGGTCTGGTCGATAATTTTGTCACGTATGAAGTGGATGCTCAAAACCGTGCAAATTCAATAACAATCTCCAATAACGGTATTGTTTTAAAAAAATATACCCTCACTTATTGAATTTGAAAACAAAGAAATTAACAGATTCAACGTTTAGAAATTTAAAGTCAATTGCTTTCCGATCATTTCATCCGAAAATTCAAGATTAGAAAGGGAGATTCCCAAAAGTCTAACGCCCTTCTCCACGGGCTGAATTTGTGCTAATAAATCAAAAGAAATTTTTTCAAAAAACACTTTGTCCATAATTGGAGAGAGGGCGGTTTTACTTCTTGTAATTTGTTGAAAATCAAGGTATTTTACTTTTAAATTAACTGTTCTTCCAAATCCTTTTGTCCGCTCGCAATAACGCCAAACGTCTTCAATCAATGGTAATAGACCCGCTTCTAATTCAATACGAGTTTCTAAATCTGTATCAAACGTATTTTCAGAACCAACCGATTTGCGAATTCTATCAGGATTAACGGGGCGATTGTCAATGGCACGGGCAATATCGAAATAATATCCACCCGCTTTACCGAAATGTTTTCGGAGAAATGATTCATCTTTTTGTCGTAAATCCAAGCCTGTAAAAATCTCCATTTTGTTCATTTTCTCGGCCGTCACTTTTCCAATTCCATGAAAACGATAAACATCCAAACTTTCCACGAATTTTTCGCCTTGATTGGGTTTTATTACGAATAAGCCATCGGGTTTGTTGTAATCAGAAGCCAATTTTGCCAAGAATTTATTGTAAGAAACACCCGCCGAAGCCGTAAGTCCTGTACGTTCTTTTATCTTGATTTTTATCTCTTTGGCAATCTCAGTAGCGGAGGCAATTCCTTTTAGATTTTCGGTAACATCCAAATAAGCTTCGTCTAAAGATAGAGGTTCAACTAAAGGCGTGTATTCTAAAAATACCTCCCTGATTTGATGAGAAGCGGTTTTATAGGCATCAAAGCGAGGTTTTACAAAGATAAGATTTGGGCATTTTCGAGCCGCCACCATTGATGCCATTGCCGACCGAACGCCAAATTTACGAGCTTCATAACTGGCAGCTGCCACCACACCACGCTCACGAGACCCACCCACGGCCACGGGTTTTCCACGTAACTCAGGATTATCCCGTTGCTCAACGGAAGCATAAAATGCGTCCATGTCTATGTGGATTATTTTTCGCAATTGGATTTGTTTGAACGCAGATGCTTTGCAACGCAGATTTAAGCAGATTTTTTTTGAAAAAGTTGAATTTCTGAATTATATTTTTTAAAATTCAGGCTTTGATTAAATAATGGTTAGAATCTCAGATTAAAAAAATCTGCGAAAATCTGCGTTGCCGAAGGCATCTGCGTCATCTGCGTGCTAATAAAATTATCTATCGATATCCCTCCGCCTGCAAATTAAATAATTCGGCATATCGTCCGCCTTTTGCCAAGAGTTGTTCATGCGTTCCAATTTCTAATACTTGCCCTTTATCCAATACCAAAATCCTATCCGCCATTCTTACAGTTGAAAAACGGTGCGAAATCAAAATGGCAGTCTTGCCTTTGGTCAATTCGGCAAAACGCTTGAAAACTTCATATTCTGCTCGTGCATCTAATGCGGCGGTTGGTTCGTCCAGAATTAGTACATCTGCCTCCCGTAAGTACGCCCGTGCAAGCGCCACTTTTTGCCATTCGCCACCCGATAATTCTACCCCTTTGGCAAATCTTCGCCCGAGCGGTTGGTCGTAAGTCATTGGTAATTTGTCAATTACAGAATCGGCGAGACTTTGTTGAGCGGCTCTTTGCAATTCCGTTAATTCCTCCCGATGCACAATATCTCCCACCGCAATATTATCACCCGCCGTAAACTGAAACCGTTGAAAATCTTGAAAAATTACGCCAATATGTTCCCGTAATTCAGTGAGATTATACTCTTTCAAATCATAGCCATCCAATAATATTCGTCCTTCATCGGGGTCGTAAAGTCTGCCCAATAGTTTTACAAGCGTCGTTTTTCCCGCTCCATTCTCGCCAACTAAGGCCAATTTTTCCCCCACTTGAAGCGTAAAATCTAAATGCCGATTTGCCCATTTATCCGAATTTGGGTATTTAAAGCCCACGTTTTCAAAACGAAAACCCTCTTGAATTATCTTTGGAAAAGCCCTCGGATTGGCAGGGGAAGCAATTTTTGGGATAATTTTATAAAATTCAAACAAATCATTCAAGTACAAAGCTCCTTGCGAAATGCTGTTGAACCGTCCTAAAATACTTTCCAATAAAGACCGTAATTGTCGGAATGAACCCGCCAAAAAAGTAAGACTTCCCACCGTTACTGCTCCGTTCACCGTTTGGATAATAATAATTCCGTAAGCGGCAAAATATCCCAAGGTTCCCACCGCCAAAAGTAAACTTCCCCAAACGGCTCTTTCGATGGATAATTTACGATTTTCGTGGTAATAAAGGATGGATAAATTCTTAAAGCGCTCAATCAGGAAGTCAGATAAACCAAACAATTTTACCTCCTTGGCGGTATCATCACTCGCCCCGATGAAGCGATAATAATCCAATTCTCGCCGTTGGGGAGTCCAGCCAAATTGAAGTGAATAACTTTTGGCGTTGAAATGTAATTCACCCAAAAACGATGGAATCACTGCCACCAAAAGCAACAAAATTAACCAAGGATTAAAGGCGATTAAACCCACCAAAAGTAAGCCCATCGTGATAAAATCCTGTCCTTGTGCGAGTGTTTGCGAGAGCAAAATGGTGCGTCCAGCGGTTTGTTGTCTGGCACGTTCGAGTTTATCATAAAAAGTGGCATCTTCAAATTGAGCTAAATCCAATGAAGCTGCGTGTTTCATTAATTGAATAGAAGTTCTATTACCAAACAAATCTCCTAATAAGCTGTCTGTCAAGCTAATACCTCTTGAAAGTAAATCGCCCACGACGGCTAAAATAAACTCAACACCAATTAATAAATACAAATGGTTAAAGTCTTTTGGTGAATGATTTACTTGAAAAATAACTTCATCAATGATTAATTTCGCTACGTACAAGGCCAAAACGGGCATTCCAGAACGAATTAATCGAAGAAAAGTATTGCTAATCGTGAGCGAAGGCGAAGTCTGATATACCTCTTTCAAAAAAGCAGGAAGATTTGTCAAAGCCTTGAATCGTTCACGCATATTGGGTTTATTATCAGTGGAATCTTTGGGGGAATTTCGAGCCATTGTTTTGTTTTGAGATATGAATTAATAACGGTGATAAGGTTGATTGGGTTCATCATTTTCAAATTCCACAAAAAAAGGCGAACATCGCTGCTCGCCTTTTTCCTACTCATTTATTTTACTTCGCTTGCTCCTTCAATTTTGCAATTTCCTTTTCAGCTGATTGAATTTTTGCTTCAACATCCTGACGGAATTTATCTGCATTTTTAGATTTTGCAAAGAATTCTAAGTTATTTCTGTACGTTGCAATATCATTTTCAAGCGTTTGAATCTTACGACGAGCATCGCTATTTCCACCGCCAGCGTTATTAGAACTATAATCTCCTCTGTTTGAGTTATAATCTCTGTTTCCACCACGGTCGTTACGGTCGTTGTTTCGGTCATTACGTCCGCCACCACTTCTTTCTGGACGGTCGCCACGTGGAGGACGTGGGCTGTCAGTCATGGTTAATTGCTCTTTTTCTTTACTCGAAAGTTTGCCCATGGCGCTCACATACTTATTGATGGCGTTGATATAACGCTTACCAATTGTCTGCATATCTTTCTTTGGAACAAAACCAATGGCCGACCATTCTGCTTTGAATTCTGCCAAACGAGCCGTATTTGCTCCTTCCACAGATTCTGCTTCGATGGTATCGCAAAGAGCCGTTTTCTTTTCTAAATTCGCTTCAAAATCTTTTTCAACGTGTTGATTTTTAGCACGTTTCGCATTAAAGAACGCATCACAAGCCGTTTTGAATTTCTCGTAAATTGAATCTTTATCTTTCTCTGGAACATGACCAATATCACGGAATTCTTTTTGTAAACGAATTACGGTATTAGTTGCTTCTTGTGACTCATCTCCACTTTCCAAAAGCGCTTCTACTTCCGCAATAATGGCGGTTTTCGCTACTAAATTTTCATCACGTTTTGATTCTAAAACTTTAAAAAATTCAGTTTTATTACGGAAGAAAGTTTTAATATCTGCCCAGAATTTATCACTCAATTCTTTGCCTTTTTCTTTCGGCATGAAACCTTTTATAGCATTCCATTGGTCTTGAAGCGCCAAAAGTGTTTTTGTACGGTCGTTCCATTCGGTAATCGTAGTTGAATTGAAAGTTGCAAAAGGCTCAATCAATTCAGCAATGGCTAATTTCAAGGCAAATACTTGTTCGGCTTCGGCTTTTGATGCTTCTCCTTGTTCACGGCGTTTACCATAAATCACATCTAAAGCATCCTTTACTCGTTGCCAAATTAGTTCATTTTCTTCTTTTGGAGCGGGTCCAACGTGCTTATATTCTTCAAAAGCGGCAACTGCTTCGTCTAACATTTTACCCGTCACTGGCTCTGTTTTAGCTGCTTCCGATATTTTTTCAATCTTAGTACAAAGTTCAATTTTTTGTTGAAGATTACGCTTACGGTCAAGTTCCAACAACTCAAAATAAATACTTCTATTACTGTAAAATCTATCAACTAAGGCGTGGAAAGTTTGCCATAAGGTATTGTTGTGCGGAGAATTAACATTCCCAGCAGCTTTCCATTCGTCTTGAATTTTCTTAAAATCGTTAAAACCCGTTTTGATATGGGCAGGGTCTGAATTGTCTTCGCCTTCTACGAGTGTACGAAGACGATTAATCAATTCAGTTTTTTGATTAAAGTTTTTGTCTTTTTCCTTCTCAATGCTCTGGAAATACTTTGAACGCTCATCTTTCAAACCTTTGAAAAGTTTGTCGAATTGCTCAACGTCAGCATCAAATTTGTAGTCGAAACCTTCTTCTGAATCCTCATTTGCTTCCTTGAATTTGGCAAGCGCTTCTGCTTTTTCAGTCGCTTTGATTTGCTCAAATAATGGACGAACCTCTTTTAAAGTATCTTCCGAACGTCTAAAAGTTCCTACTGATGGATTCTCTTTTACGTCAGCCATTACTTTTTCTAAAGCAGCTAAGAAATCTTGTTTGCTGTAATTAGAATAATCAACTGTCTGAATTTCGACTGGTTCTGCTTCAATTTGTGCAACTATTTCGTTGGCGGTAGTTGATTCAGAGGTTATTTCTACAGGCGTAGAAATTTCTGCAGCTGGTTCAGAGATTGGCGCTGGTTTTTCTTCAGTTGGTTCAGAAACTAATTCTGGTGTAACTTCTTCTACTGGGGCTAATTCCTCAACTGGTTCAGTAACTTCAAGTTTTGACTCTGAGATTACTTCTTCAACTGGTTCAGTAATTTCCTGCACAGGCTCTGAAATTATTTCTTGTGTTGGTTCAGAGGCTTCTGGTGCCTCGCTCACTGGTGAATCTACTTGCTCAGTAGTCTCAGTTGTCTCGATAGCCTTTGCTTCGATTTCTTCTTTAATTTCTTTTGCTTCTTCGTTAATCATGCGTGCTTTTCGACTTTGAAAGGGTTTTAGGGTTGAGGCCTACAAAATCGTTAATATGAGATAAACATTTTAATCGGGTTTAACCCGCTGACATACAGTTAATTATTTGTGGTATTATAATTTCAATACAAAAATATGTAAAATACTGAGAGATACGTATAAATAGTAGTACAAATTAAATCTTTTCAGACTTTATTTACAACTTTCAACTCCTTTGGATAATAATTATTTATCCGATTGAGCAAAATTTTTGCCCATCCCAAACCAAAATTTTCAAAGGTCATCAACGACCAACCTTTTTGTGCTTGGTCAAGCCTGAAGTCTTCTCTTCGTAAATATTTCAAGGCATCTTCTTTTGTAAGTTCCACCCGATTGATATTATCCGAAATATACAAACTAAGTGCCAATTGATGGTCAGGAATTAAATCTTTGCCCGCAATTTTTCCCATTTTCACCCCTGCTTTCCGTATATGTAAATACATTTCTAAGACTTTTATCAAATATTCATGTTCCGAATTTATTAAGAAAAACTCCTCTTTGATGTCGTACCAATTATAATTGTCAATGTCTTTTATCCAATACCTAAAAACTTCTCGTTGTGTTCGGCGACTGTTATTTTTGATCGGCCTTCCAGAACGGACAAAAGTTTCTTTTTCGGGATTATTCTTTTTTAAAGCGGAGATAAAAAATCCTTCGCCTTTCTCATTAGGATAAAACCTAAGAATTTTCTCCTTCAAAGCGTTGGCCGCACCATATTTTTCACAGACCCAATCCATAACTTCCTCATTTTCAGCAGTTGAGTACGAAGAAGTTGAATAAATTAAAATTCCACCATCTTTCAAAGATGCCCAAGCATCAGCAATAATCCGTTTTTGTTTTTGAGCAAAGAGTGCTACATTTTCTAAGGACCAATCTTTGATGGCTTCGGGGTTTTTACGAAATAATCCCGAACTTGAATTGGGAGGGTCAACGATTATTACATCAAAAAAACCCGATAATTTGCCAAAATCTTTTGGGTCGTTGCTGGTAACGATGGTATTCATTGTTCCAAATTTAGTCATATTATCGGCTAAAATATCCGACCTTGTGCTGATAACTTCATTGCTTACTAGAATAGATTCTGGCGTAATCAAACTGGCAATGTGCGTATTTTTACCACTTGGAGAAGCACATAAATCTAAGATTCGGAGGTCTTTGGATAAATCAACGGTGTTGCTGAGAACATATTCTAAAGACATTGAATTTGCCTCTTGAATCGTGTACGTTCCTGCGTAGAAAAGTGGGTCTGCATTGAAATTTGGCAAATTATCCGTATATCTTCCGTATTCAGAAAAGAGAACGGGAGTAGTTGTTATCGGAGTACCAGTTTCCGGGGTCTGTGTCTCCACAGACCACTTTACTGAAATTTTGAATGGATTTAAGCGAATGGAAATAGGTATTTCGCCTTGTTCGTGGGTTTGTATGAAGGCTTCTTGGTTGAAACCTTTTATATCGTTGATTGAATCAATTAAAGCATGGGGAATTTTCATTAGCCAAATTTACGGATAATTTAGCTAATGAAAATCCTTTTGTTCTACTTAATATTTCCTCCAGGATTCAATTTGCTCGGTACAGAGGTAGGAACGGTTTTGTCAAAATTATCGTCCGAAAGCGTGTTAATAAAAGCAATTAATGCGGCGGTATTATTCTGAATTCTTACATTTCTAATTTTTGCATCCACTTGTATAATATTCACATTTGGATTTTGAGAATTTCCACCAGCGATTCTTCCATAGAATCTTAAAATATCGTCTAAAGTGCCAAAAACACCACTGTGCATATAGGGAGCCGTTACTTTCAAATTGCGTAAACTGGCCGTTCTGAAACTATACGTGCCATTTGCACCAGCATCAGACGTAGCTAATTTGGCATTATCCGGTACTGAAAGCACGTGTAATTGGTAATCCGAAAACATACTTCCCGTATGACAACCCGCACAACCTACAGTCTGAAAAGCGTTCATTCCTTGAATTTCTAAGGCATTCATGGCGGTTTTTTCACCCCTTTTATAACGGTCAAATGGGGAATTATTGGCAGTTAAAGTTCTTTCAAAAGCGGCAATTGCCACACTCATATTGGGAATAGTAATTGCTTGCGTTGTGCCAAAAGCGTTTTTGAAAAGCAACTGATATTCTGGAATATTTTTTAACCTTGCCACCACACTATCCAAGGCATTTGTTTCGGTAAACTTCGTTCCTCGCATTTCTTCCAATGTTTTTATGGGTTCAGCGGATTGATTTTCAAGGCTTTTTACTCTCGAATCCCAAAACATTGGCGCATTAATTGGGTCATAATTTCCGTTTACATCCATCCCATTGAAAGCAGTATTCAAAATGGTTTGGGAATTTCTTTTGACAAAAACACCCGTTCTCGGATTTAAAAAATGCCTATTTACGCCTAAACCTACGCCACCTACACCAATTGATACATCCAAATTATCGGCGTATCCATTGGCAGGATGATGACAAGTGGCACAAGCAACATCTTTATTGCCCGATAAAATTGGATCCCAAAATAACATTTTTCCTAAGGCAATGGTTTGTGGACTTGCCGTGATGGCATCAACTTTTAGGGCTGAGGGCGTTAATTCTTCCGAAACAGTGGCTACTTCAGGGTCATTATTCTTACAAGAAAAAACAAAAAGTGAGAAGACAAGGCATGAAAATGCCAAAAGTAGGGTTTTGTGGTTCTTCATAATGGATAAAAATTTGGAAAATTGAGCAGTAAAAAAGATTTACGTAAATTTCTATCAACGAATTATGATTTAGAATGTGGAAGATTCATAAGACAAACGAGATTATTGGTTAATTCTTGTTAATTAGATGAACTTATTTTGAAAAACTTGCGGAGTGAAATAATTTTCTTTAAATATTTATTTCACTCCCTGCAAAGCTTTTGGAATTGTTATCATTTCGGTCTGTCTTCCGTCGATGTATCGAAAACCTTTTTCATCAAAAAAACCGTCTTCTTCCAACATAATTCGGATGGTTTTTTTCCATTCAGAAATCTCTACGGCGGCATTTAATTCGATTGAAAATGCGGTATTTGGATTGAGTGGATAATCACCACTACCGATGGTTTTGCCTTGATTATCCCACATGCCGATGGTGGGGCCTGCTGCGTGTCCGTGATTTCCGATTGGGTGCGTATAAATTGTACCATTTAAGCCTTCTTTTTTCGATTGTTCGAGAGCTTTTGATAAAATTTCATTGCCCGACATGCCAATTTTGAAATTATCAGTCAAACAATTTTGCACTTGATTGCCTTGCTTAAAGGCATTTTTTAGAAAATCGGGAATATCACTTTCGCCCGCTCGCAATATGTATGCGTGTTGTTGTTGGTCGGTATTGAGGCGTAAATACGTAATTCCAAAATCACAATGTAATAAATCGCCTTGTTTAATGATTTGCTTGGTTGGACGTTTGGTGAATGTGCGAAGATGGTCAAAATTATCGGGGTCGGCTCTTTGAATATCTACTGTTGGGTGAAACCAAGTTTCCAAGCCCAAATCCGTTACTCGCTGACGCATCCACCATACTACATCCTCCGTGGAAGTTACGCCTGGTTGAATGACTTTATCAGAAAATGCTTCTTGAATAATTTCGTGTGAGATTCTGCAAATTTGTTGATAAATCGACATCTCTCTTTCGGTACGAGTTTCCAACCAATTAACGGCCAAATTGGAAGCTGAAACTACCCTATTTTGAAATTGAGCGGGTAATTTGTCCATAAACTCTTTCTGCTCGGTGTAGGTCAAACCGTCGGCGTGAGCGTAAAATTTAGAGAAATTGAGTCCAATTTTCTTAGGGTTTTTCTCTTGAATTGTTTTCATCAAAGCATCCCATTGGTCGGGATTTGTTTTTAAATCCCATTCACCTTTGAGCAAATTTCCCACGTCATACCGAGCAATGGCTAAACGTTCAATGCCCTTTGTTCCGCCACTATCCGAGAAAACCATAATCGTTCTACGCCTTGCCGACAGCCAAACGGCGGGCAACATCGTTTTCATCACGGGGTCTTCGTTGTATTCTCTTGAAATCAAAATCCACATATCAATGCCTTCTTTTCGCATCAATTTGGGCAAAAGATTGGTCATTTTATCTTCCAATAATTCATCAATTACCTCTGCCCGTTCACGTTCGGGAAGGATTTTAGATTGCGCAATTGCCGTGAATGTTGTGAAAAGGATTAGGAAAATGGGTAAGATTTTTTTCATAAGAAATGTTTATTTTGAAAGGTTATTGCTAAGGAGTTTTTTGCTTTTTTATTGACAAAAACCTATTGTAAGCATTTAATTAACTTACCGCCACAGTTTTTTGTAAAATCCGTCCCCTAAAAAATTAATTAAGCCTAAATCTGTAAAATACTTCACTTGAATTTCTATTTTTTCGGGGATATTTTTCTGAGAAGGAAAGATTTTTTTGAGATGGTTCTCGAATAAATTTACTTCTTCCAACGTAAAAACTTGTTGTTGGGTTAAATTTATACAATTGAAAACTTCTAATTGCCAACCTTCAAAAGCCGTTGCAATGGCATCGGCTGGCGCATCTGCTACATCAAAAGTTTCTCTGATATTATCAACTTCAAATTTTGATAACCGTAATTTTTTCTGGGTAGTATTTTTCTGAATCGGCAAAAGCATTTTTTTGATGATTTCAATTTCTGCTTTTTTTACCGCCCGAGTTTCTTCGTGTTTAGCAATGATATTATAATCTTCCAAAACGTCTGCCACCATTATTTTGTCATCTAAAAATATCCCATATTCAAAATTATTCAGTAATCCTGCATCGGATAAATTTGCCGAAGCAATGATGGCCTTTTTATCATCAAAAAGGTAAATGTTTGAATGGATTCTTGGATTGATTTTTATTTTGCAGTTGGCGGTAAGGATGGTATCGAAAGCTGATAAATCACTTTTGCCTGAACAGAAATGGGAGAATTTGAAGCAAGTTATCAATTCAAATTTTGCTTGACTTTGTTTTGTTAAAAGTAATTCTTGGCAAACGTTTTCTTTGATAAATGGAGAGATAATTTTGATTGATTTTTTAGCCGTTGACACTAATTCAAGTAATTCATTTTTCCAAGGTGTGGTTATTATCCTCATCACAAAGCTGATTTATTTTTATATTCTGAAATGAATTCGTTATTAATGAAAAAACTGCATTAAGATTGAATTGACCTACATAAGTAAATTTTTTACCTATAATTTAAACGAATTTCCAAGGTTTGTATTATGCTAAAATGGGCTTAAAATGACTTTATTTTTGTCATTTTTTGTCAATAATTTTAGATATAATTTAGCCAAATTTTATTCTTGATTTTTCCTAAAACTCCAAGCGACTATTCGGCTCGTTTTTTGCCCTTGAGCCATATCAATGGTACGAACTTCAAGGGCTTTTACGTTTTTTAATGCCCGATAAATACTGGGCAAATGTTCTTTTTTTGAAATTAGACTTGTAAACCAAACGAATTGATTAGGTATCGTTGCCGATTCGAGAATCATCTTTTTTACAAAACTTTCCTCTCCGCCTTCACACCAAAGTTCTGCATTTTGTCCTCCAAAATTTAAGGTGGGGTTTGAAGATTTTTTGCCGCCTAAATTTTTTATTTTTCGTTGCGTTCCTGCCGTTGCTTCAGCCAAAGAAGTATGAAAAGGAGGGTTGCAAATTGATACTTCAAAAACTTCATCGGGCAAGATTATTCCTTTGAAAATATTAGCTGAAGAAGTTTGTAATCGCACCTCAATTTTATCTGAAATCACCTCGTTATTTTCAATAATATTCTTGGCAGATTGAATCGCTATGGGGTCAATGTCGGTGCCGACAAATTGCCAATCGTAGGCGTGACTGCCAATAATTGGATACACACAATTGGCTCCAACGCCAATATCAAGCACTTTTATTGACTTTCCTTTTTGAATAATACCATTGTTTGAAGACGCTAATAAATCGGCAATATAATGAATATAATCAGCCCGTCCAGGAATAGGAGGGCAGAGGTAGTTTTTGGGAATATCCCAATTAGAAATGTTATAAAAATGCTTTAAAATAGCCTTGTTGAGCATTTTTACCGCTTCTGGATTGGCAAAATCAATGGTTTCAGAATCATATCTATTGATAAAAATGAAAGGCAGCAGTGCTGGACAACTTTTGATTAATGCTTGAAAATCATACCGAAAACGATGCGGATTTCGTGGATGAAGATTGTTTTTTTCGGTTTGTATCTCTTTCATTTCTTACTAATAAACCATGCCCACGCAATCAATACAAATTGAATTGGTAGCCGAATTAATGCTATTTGATGACTTCCAATAGCAGGTTTTTCTTTGAATATATCCCAAATATGAAGTGGTAAAAAAAGCAACATCATCGCCAAAATGCCTAAAGTTGCCAAACTACGAAATGGAGGAATAAATACACCTACGCCACAAACAATTTCTAAAATACCAAACAAATAATTGGTGGTTTCGGTTGGTAAAAAAAATGGTATAAATGGGGCGTACATTTCGGGCTTTAGGAAATGATTTATACCTGCCAGTATCATAAAAATCCCAAAGAGGAAGGTTAGAATTAGTTTCGTGGGTTGCATTAATTGATTCTTTAAAATGGGTTACAAATTGCGATTTACGTCTTGAACATGACATTTTATGGGACTTTCAAAAATATCAAAACTTCACTGAGGTTCAATTTAAGGAATTTTGTGATAGAAAACGGCATTTTAATTTGGTTAGTATCTTTTTGTGGGATATGCTGAGCATTTATGGGTAGTTAAAAACCCTGATATAGTCGCTGTGGTGGAGAATTAAGAGGGAGTCAATTTTGGATAATTATTCAATTTTCAGTGGCGGACCAACCACTTGCATTTCATTATCAATGAAAATTTGGGTAATTTCCTTTGGCGTTGGTTCATGGTCTAATGCTGACATGGTTACGAAGAATTCTTCCATTTTCCCTGCGGGTTGGAAAATAACGGTCATTTTACCTTTTTCGGATACTTGCGTCCAAGCGTGCGGTACATTTTTGGGTAGGAAAATGGTTTCGCCCATGCTGACACGAAATTTATCTTCGCCAATTTGAAAATAATATTCCCCTTCAACAACGTAAAACATTTCATCTTGGTAAGGATGCACGTGCAAAGGAGTCCCTCGCCCTTGCGATAGTGAAGTTTGTTCAAACATGGCAAAGCCGTTGTTAGTATCTTTTCCAGATATTTTTACATCTAATACATTGGCATTAACCCCTTTTAATTTAAGGTGTCCATGTGTTCTGCCTTCGCCTGCCTTTACTTTGAAACCTCTATCAGTCCTTGAATTTCCCATTTTATTCGTTGATTTTACGGAAACAGAAACCGCTGTGGCCGCTAATATTGATACGATGAATTTGCTCCTTTTCATTTACTTTGAAATTTAAAAGTTATGTTATTATCTTATCAAAAGTGGTAATTAGTAGGAAATTAAGCGATTTTTTTCTGAAATCTATGTAAAAACTTGATAACTTAGTTACTGGCCATAATCTATATTTTTATGATAATTTTGGGTGAAATTTAGTGGATAATTTTCTCAATATCTCGATTAGGAATTAACCACATAATGGCTACAACCACAAAAATTCCACAAGAAACCATTGGTACGAAATATGCCAAAATTGTAGCCAGAAAATACAAAACTATTGAAGCAATCCCTTTGCGTGTACTGCGATTAGCTTTTTTGAAAACCGAATCTTCTTCGTGAATTTTCGATAATGTTTCGGTCAGAATATTATAAGCAAATCCCGACATCAACGCAATTATGGCGTATAAAAGCACTGGTACGGGAGTAAAATGATTTTCGCCCATCATCCATCCTGAAGCAAATGGAAACAAGGATAACCAGAACAATAAATGGCCATTAGCCCATAATACTTTGCCGTTGACGTGTTTGACCGATTGAAACAAATGATGATGATTGTTCCAATAAATTAGTACATAAATAAAACTTAAAATATAGCTCAAAAAAATACCTAAAAGTGGTTGAATATCTTTTAGGGTATTGCCATGAGGCACTTTTAGTTCTAAAACCATGATGGTAATAATGATGGCTAACACACCATCGCTGAAAGCTTCTAAGCGGGTTTTTGACATATTTTTTGATTTAAATTTAAGTATAATACAAAGCACATTCAAGGGTAATGAAGAATCTTCTTAAGGGTTTTAAAACCCTTAAGAAGATTAAAATTGTTCTTTATATGAAAGCCATCAGAAAATTTTAAAATTCAATTTCACTAAATCTGTGTGTATCAAGAGTCAGTTCATGAAATCGTAAATATTGCTCTCGATTCCCAAACCAATTCAAAATTTCATCTCTTTCCAAGCGGGTAGTTTTCTCTAATAAAAAAGCATTATAGGATGAATGTTGCCAATCGCTTAATTTTCTACAAAATCCATGATGAATAGGGTTGAAATGAATATAGTGAATTAGGGAAGTAAAATAACTATCAGTTGGGACTACTATTCTTTTAAGATGATTCAGAAAAAGCCCTCCTTTACGATTAAATTGTTTCTTAATTGCTTGTTCATATCCATTCAAAAAATGTTGAAACTGCAACATTACTAATTTATGAAAATCCAAAGTTTCGAATAAAATATTTCTACTGCGTATTTTAATCAATAAGTGAAAGTGATTTGGCATTAAACAACAAGCATACGTTTGACAGACAGGATGTAGATATTCGGCATATTTTTTAAGAAAATAGTGGTAATTGCCTGTATTCCTAAATAAATTTTCATGTCCAATAGCGTGATTATAAACATGATAATAGGTGTCTGGTTGAAAACTATTTGAGAATTTTTCCATATTATTTTTGATATATTTTCATCTTTAACTGTCCCAAGGGTTTTAAACCCTTGGGACAGTTTGTTACTACTTCTCATTAGAAACCACAATCGTCTTCTTCTCAGCCCCAACTCCCGTAATCGTCAAAGATTTCCAAGTTTTGGGAAGTTTAATGTCTTTGATTTGGGTGATACCTTCTTCGCCAATGTCCAAACCGCCAAAACCGTTTAGAATCGTTTGTAAAAATCCTCCTGCACCCGTGGCAAAATAGGGATTTGTGCCTCCTGCGGTTTCTGATAATACGCCAAACGGTGGAACTTCATTTGGTTTATAGCTTTTGGTGAAGAGTTCAAAAGCCTTGTCGGTATTATTCAAACGGGCGTGTAAAATACACATAATCGCCTGCGACATGGCGGGTCCATCGGTTGACATACGGGCTTCATAATAATCTAAATCTTTCTTAATTAGCTCTTTTTCAATAACTTGGTGCATTGGATACGACAATAAATTTACATCTGCTTGTTTGATTGTCTCACCCGTATAAGTAGCGTGTTCTTTCGTTACGCCATCGGCATTTCTCAGAATTACTAATCCGTTCATTACCTCCTCCCACTTTGGATTTGACGTAATTTTCAACTCATCGGCCGCATCAATTGCGAAACCTAAAACCTCTTTTGTCATGCCGTTGGTGTAGGCATTATCGTCCACATTTTCCGCCCATTCGTCCGCACAAACTACGTTGATAATGTGATAATTTCCGTCCGTTCCTTTCTCCGCACGACTTATCCAGAAATCGGCAACTTCTTTCAATAATGGATATCCACGAGTTCTGAGCCATTCTTTATCTTTCGTAACTTCATAATATTTCCAAAATGCCCATCCAATATCACCCGTAATGTGATGTTGAAATGGCCCAGTCAAAGCCCAAACTGGCGTGGCTTCTTGTCCTTTATCGTCTGACTCCCAAGGAAACATTACGCCCTTATATCCGTGCGATTTTGCATTGGCACGAGCAGATTCCATGCGTTCAAAACGGTATTCCAAGATTGATTTAGCCATTTCTGGATGCAAAACCAAAATGGCAGGGTACATCCAAATTTCAGTATCCCAAAACACGTGTCCATTATACCCCAAACCCGAAAGTCCCATGGGCGAAAGACTATACGCCTGTCCTTCACGACAAAATGAATACAAATGATACATCGCAAAATGGGCCGCCCGTTGTGCTTCTGGGTCGCCTTCGATTTTGATGTCGGAAGTCCAAAGTTTTACCCAATCGGCTTTGTGACGACTCAATAAACGGTCGTGTTTTTCCAAAGCCGCATAAATTGTTAGTCTTTCGGCTTCGTTTTGTGGGTCGGGGGTTTGTTCCGTTGAAATCGTTGAACCCACAATACTAAATGAATAGGTTTCTCCCGCAATCATCTTTTTCGTAAACTTCAAACGGTGCATTCCGTAGTCCCATTCTTCGTGAATTAATTGCGGTTCTTTTCCCCGTTCTTCGCTGAAAATAAAGGAGTTAGAAGCTGCTAACGTATGCTTGCCCGTTGGCGATTTTGCTACCGAAGTCATCAAAGGAATTAAAGCGTGTGGACGGTCAATTAGCGCATAAGAATTTTTGACATCTCGCAACATATCTGGGGCAGACATTACACTATGGGGCGTAATTTCGCAGTCTTTCTTGGCTTTTACCTCCACATCAATCATCATGGTAAACGGCAAATGACGTAATGCCATAACTGAATATTTAACCGACACCTTATCCTGATAATCAAAAGTAGTGGTTAGAATCGCATTTTTCATGTCTAACGATTGCTCATAATTACTAATCTCAGCTCTTCCCAAACGGCGAGCATCTACTTCCAAATCCATGTTGGCGAATTCAAAAGTTTTAAGAATATTCGAAACTCTTCCACGTCCGTAGGTATCAAAAGCACCGTTCAAAACCACATCTTTCACCTTCAAGGGTTCGGGTGATGAAACAATCCCAATCATACCATTGGCAACCGTTACGCCGTAATAGTTACTTGGATTAATTTTGTCGGCTTTCACAATCCACGGGTCTTGGGCTTTCAGCAATGAGCTGTGAGCGATGAGGAATGAGAGAATTAAGAGTTTAGATAATTGTTTTTGCATTGTATTGAGGTTTTATAAAAATGGAAGGAAATTAAGACAGAGCTGTACCTAAACAAATTTTCCTATTTCGAAATTATGAAAATTCTTTAAGAAATCATTAACAAAGTGCAATTAGGGGCAAGAATTGGTTGAAATATCTTAAATATACAAAAGGGTAAACGGTGAACGGTAAATAAAAAAAACGTTCTTATAACTGTTCACCCCTTACCGTTCACCGTGAACCGTTTACCGTAAAATGAAAAAGCACATTAATTTCCTCGAAAAAATAGTAACATCTATTATCATTACCTTCATAACAATAGTGATTTATAATTGCTTGTGGAAATATGTAAATTGTACTTAAACCAATAGTTTTTCATTTTATTTGTTCTTTCTATGACGGTTACGGTAAATTTGTAGCAAAATATCTAACACAATACAAACCCAAACTGCCAATGAATCTTTCTGTCATCAAAAAAGTGGTGTTAATGCTCGGCTTTTGTTTGCTCCAAACGTTCGTTTTCGCCCAATCTCCTAAAATCGAAAAACTGCTTTTTGGGGTTGCGTATTACGATGAATATATGCCTTACGAACGCCTTGAAAAAGACGTAGCCATGATGAATCAGGCGGGAATTAATGTGGTTAGAATTGCGGAATCAACGTGGAGTACCGTAGAACCGCAAGATAATGTCTATGATTTTTCGCACATTGATAGAGTGCTAAATGCCATGCACAAAGGCAATATTAGCGTTATTATTGGCACGCCAACTTATGCGGTTCCTACGTGGTTGGTCAAAAAATATCCTTCAGTTTTGGCCACAACAGCCCACGGACAAAACCGCTACGGTGTTCGACAAAATATGGATATTACCAATGAGCATTTTCGTTTTCATGCCGAACGAGTGATTCGCAAAATCATGGAACACGTAAAAGACCATCCTGCTATTATTGGGTATCAAGTCGATAACGAAACCAAGCATTATAATACCGCTGGCGATAATGTTCAAAAGGCTTTTGTGGAATATATAAAAAATAAATTCAAGACCTTAGATAACGTTAATAAGGCTTTTGGCTTAGATTATTGGAGTAATAAAATTAATAATTGGAATGATTTTCCTTCAACTGTCGGTTCAATTAATGCCAGTTTAAACTCAGAATTTTCAACATTTCAACGTCAATTGGTGACTGATTATTTGGCTTGGCAAGTAGCGTTGGTCAAAGAATACAGCAAACCAAACCAATTTGTTACGCAAAATTTCGACTTCGAATGGCGTGGAATTTCTTACGGAATTCAAACCGATGTCAATCATTTCGATGCCAGTAAAACCATGGATTTTGCGGGCGTGGATATCTATCATCCTACGCAAGATAATTTAACGGGTATTGAAATTTCGTTTGGTGGAGATGTGGGTCGTTCGATGAAAAATAAAAATTATCTTGTCATCGAAACCGAAGCGCAAGGTTTTCCGCAGTGGGTTCCGTATCCCAATCAATTACGTTTACAGGCGTTCAGTCACTTGGCTTCGGGAGCAAATATGTTGGAATATTGGCATTGGCATTCCATTCATAATTCGGCAGAAACCTATTGGAAAGGTTTGTTGAGCCACGATTTTGAACCCAATCCAACTTATAATGAAGCTAAAACTATCGGAAAAGACTTTCAAAGATTAAGTGATAAATTGGTGAATCTTAAAAAGACAAACGATGTTGCCATTCTCTTTAGCAACGAAGCCCTCACGGCTTTCAATGCTTTTAGTTTTGGTTGGGGAGCCAAAGAAAATTACAACGACATTTTACGGCCTTTATACGATGCGCTTTATAAAATGAACGTCGGAACGGATTTTATCGACCCTTCGGTAAAAGATTTTAGTCAATATAAACTCATTGTTATACCCGCTTTATATGCCGCTTCGGATGAATTATTAACCAAATTGAACCTTTACGTAAAAAATGGTGGCCACGTTGTTTATACTTTTAAAAGTGGATTTTCGAATGAAAATGTTAAAGTCAGAAGCACTTTACAACCAGGTATTATCAACGAAGCCTGTGGAATTTCGTACAGTCAATTCACCATTCCGAAAAATGTTTCGTTAAAAGGCGACCCTTACCAAGTGGGTGCAGGAGAAAATAAGGTGAATACTTGGATGGAATTAATTACGCCAACCACCTCCAAAGTATTAGCTTATTACGACCATCCTGTTTGGGGAAAATATGCAGCTATTACGCAAAATGCCTACGGAAAAGGCGTAGCGACATATATTGGTTGCATGACAACGCCTGTATTGAACGAAAAAATATTGAAAGAAGCGTTAACAAAAGCCAATCTTTGGCGTGTTGACCAGGCTTTATATTTTCCATTAATTACAAAATCGGGCGTGAACCAACAGGGGAAAAAGGTGCATTATTATTTCAATTATTCGGCAAATCCAAGTACCGTAAAATATCCGTATAAAGGAGGTAAAAATTTACTGTCAAATACGTCTGTAACTCAAAACGCAACTTTATCTTTGGGCGCTTGGGGAATGGAAATTATTGAGGAGGATTAGTTTCTTATCATGAAAACTCATTAATAAAAATAGGTTTAAGCGTTGTGCATAAACCTATTTTTATTAATGAGTTTTCATGATTTTTTATCTCGCCGAAACCACTTCAATATCAAAAACCAAGGGCGAATAAGCAGGAATATCCGAACCTTGACTTTTTGAGCCATATCCTAAAGCTGAAGGAAAAATAAGCGTTGCTTTTTCGCCAACTCTCATTTTGGCAATTCCTTGGTCAAAACCAGCAATTGCTCCTCCT
This sequence comes from Arcicella sp., assembly GCF_964672035.1. Taxonomy (NCBI): domain Bacteria; kingdom Pseudomonadati; phylum Bacteroidota; class Cytophagia; order Cytophagales; family Flectobacillaceae; genus Arcicella; species Arcicella sp. Next base: position 5,343 of record NZ_CBABQS010000028.1, on the reverse strand, counting down.
GAACCTAAAACAAAAGAAAAATTGCCTGCGTCAAATTGCTTATCGGTCAATAATCTTCCCGCATAGATAACCGAAATTGTCTGTCCATTTGCTACTTTCGCACCCGCTGAATTGGCTTTTGTAACAACATAACGCAAACCAGAAGTCGTTTTCTCGGTAATGGTTATTTTTTTTGCAGTAATATATGCTTCTATTTTTTGATTCTCTTGTTCGGGTGTTAGTGTTTCTTCACTACTACAACTTGAAATTAAAACGGATAAAAATACAACGAAAAATAATTTTGATTTTAACATTTGTTGGGAGAGTTTAATTATTTACACACAAAGGTAAGTATATCATTTAGAATCGTATCAAACATTTTTTTGCCAATGCTCCATTTTTTTCCGAAATTGAGACTTCATCACAAAACCTTTAAAAAATGAAATCAAATTTTATTAAAACGCTACTAATCGGTATCGTGTCATTTTTCCTTCTTTTTCAAATTAATGCCCAAAAACTCAAAACCGATTTATTGAAAAACATGAAAGCTCGTGCCATTGGCCCAGCGGCTATGTCGGGTAGAATCACGGCGATTGATGCGGTGGTATCAAATCCTGACATTATTTACGCAGGAGCTGCTTCGGGTGGCGTTTGGAAAACTGAAAATGGCGGAACCACATGGACTTCTATTTTTGACGAAAATCCAATTATTAACATCGGAGCAATTGCCATTCAACAGTCCAATCCATCGGTAGTTTGGGTAGGAACGGGCGAAGGAAATCCTCGAAATTCTGTCAATCTTGGAGCAGGTATTTTTAAATCGCTCGACGGTGGAAAGACTTGGAAATCAATGGGTTTGGAGAAAACTAAAAACATTCACCGAGTAATTATTGACCCAACAAACCCCAATATTGTGTACGTAGGCGTTATCGGAAATCCTTTCGCTGATCATCCTGAAAGAGGTGTTTTCAAAACCATCGACGGTGGACAAACGTGGGAGAAAATCCTTTATACCAACGAGCGTTCGGGCGTGGGTGATATGGTAATGGATCCAAGTAATCCCAATAAATTATTCGTGGCCATGTGGGAACATCACCGCAATTCTTACGATTTCAAATCGGGTGGAAAAGGCTCAGGATTTTATGTAACTTTAGATGGTGGAAAGAACTGGACAAAGTTGGCAAATAAGCCTAATGGTATTCCAGAAGGCGATTTAGGCAGAATTGGTATTGCAATTGCACGTTCGGAACCTAACCGAGTTTATGCTTTGATTGAATCTGCTAAAAATGCGCTTTATCGTTCGGACGATGGCGGGGTAAAGTGGGAAAAAATAAATGATGACGATGCCGAAACCATCAAAGGAAATAGACCTTTTTACTTCTGGGATATTGCCGTAGATTCTAAAAATGAAAATAGAGTGTACGGTATTTTTCAAATGATTTCGATGAGTGAAGATGGTGGAAAATCTTTCAAAGTGATTGTTCCTTACGAAGGCGTTCACCCCGACCACCATGCTTTCTGGATTCACCCAGAAGACCCTTCTTTTATCATTAATGGAAACGATGGTGGGGTTGCTATTTCCCGAGATAGAGGTAGAAAATGGAATTTTTCGGAAACGTTGCCCATTGGACAATTTTACCATATAAATGTTGATAATGAAATTCCGTACAATGTTTACGGAGGTTTGCAAGACAACGGTTCTTGGCGTGGGCCAGGTTATACATGGCAAGAAGGAAGCATCAGAAGTTGGCATTGGCAAATGATGGTTGGCGGTGATGGTTTTGACGTTATGCCTGACCTTCAAGATGTTAGACACGGATATGCGATGTCGCAAGGTGGAAATTTAGCAAGATACGATGCCGAAACTGGTGCTAATGTTTTTATTCGTCCAAATGCTCCAGACCTCAAAACTCGTTTACGTTTTAATTGGAATGCTGCGTTTGCCCTTGACCCAATTGACAAAAAAACGATTTATTATGCTTCGCAATTTGTCCATAAATCAACTGATAAAGGAATGAATTGGGAAACCATTTCACCCGATTTAACGACGGACAATAAAGTTCAACAAAAAGCGGCCGATGAAACGGGCGGATTGACGTTGGATGTAACTTCTGCCGAAAATCATAACACCATCTTGTGTATTGCACCTTCGCCCGTGACACAAGGTGTGATTTGGGTAGGTACGGACGATGGAAATGTGCAATTAAGCCGAGATGGCGGTAAAAACTGGACAAATGTTACCCCCAAAATTGTTGGGTTGCCGAAGGAATCATGGATTCCGCAAATTAGAGCATCAACTTTCAACGCTGGAGAGGCATTTGTGGTGGCTAATAATTACCGACAAGGAGACATGGGAGCGTATATTTTCAGCACGAAAGATTACGGACAAACGTGGACGCATTTGGTGGATGATAAAAAAGTGGTGGGTTACGCTTTGGCGATTCAGCAAGATATCGTGGAGCCAAAATTAATGTTTGTTGGTACCGAACAAGGACTCTGGGTAAGTGTGGACGAAGGAGCAAATTTTACGCAGTGGAAAAATGGATTTCCACCCGTTTCAACCATGGATTTAAGTATTCAGGAACGGGAAGCTGATTTAGTAATTGCCACTTTCGGAAGAGCCATTTATGTCTTGGATAATATTCGTCCGCTTCGTCAAATTGCGGCAACAAATGGGACGATTTTAACCCAAAAATTAGCCACTTTTGATAATGCTACGGGTTATATGGCCAATTATAGAGATGCCGCAGGTGCAGGTTTTGCGGGTGACGCTAATTACACAGGAGAAAACCGTAAGAAGGGTTTTAAACTGAGTTATTTTTATAATCCACCCAAGAAAGATACAAGTTCGGTGAAAAAGGATACCCAAAATATATTGGAAAATAAAGCATCAAACTCGAATATTAAAAGTGGAGAAAAAGCTAAAAATAAGCGCTTAGAAGTTAAAAATACGGATAATGTAGCAGTTGCTCCAAGTATGCCCAAGGATACGACTAAGAAAAGTGGAATGAAATATGATACCGTTTACGTGAAAATATATAATGCTGAAAATAAACTTATCCGAACTTTACAACACAAGCCAGATTCGCTTGGTTATCAGTCTTTTATGTGGAATATGACGGAAAAAGGGGTTCGTTTTCCAGGTACACCAAAACCTAAGAAAAATGCACCTGACGGTAACGGAATTGACGTTTTATCGGGAAAATATAAGGCTGTATTCACGTGTGGAGATGCTAAAGATTCTACCATGATTGAAGTAAAAGACGACCCAAGAGTGCCAATTTCAACGGAAGTAAAAACTGCACAGAGAGTTTTATACGCTCGCATGGAAAAATCAATTACCCAACTCACCGAAGCCACCGATCGCCTCTCTGAAGCCGAAGAAATTGCGAAAGCTGTTCAAAGCCAAGTGAAAGATAAAGAGGGCAAAACATTTGAAGATTTAGGAAAAGCCAGTAAATCGATTCAAGATTCTATCAAGGTAAAAAGAGAAATCATTACGGGGAAAAAATTCGAGAAGCAAGGCTACGGACGACCGTACCAAGTAACAGCGCAAGGCAAGATTTTTGAAGCGATGAATTATATTAGTTCAAAACAGATTAGCCCGACCAAAGGTGACATTAATTTAGTTGAACAATTGGAGATTTTGACGAAAGAATCCATCGAAAAAATTAATAATTTTTTTGCCAATAATTGGCTTGAATATCGTAAAAAAGTGGAAGCAAATCCAGTGAAAACTTTCAAGGATTATTCCCCAATTGGAGAAGGGAAGTAAAAAGTATAACCATAAAAAAAGCTACAATCCCGAATAATTTCGGGATTGTAGCTTTTTTTATGGTTAGCATTATCCTTCATAAATATATTTGTGTTTGAACGAATTTCAGTATGTAATCATGTTAAAATCATGATAATCGGCATTAAAAATGTAAAAAATAATCTTGTAAAATAAAACAAACAATTATAGAAATGTAATGTTCGAATTTTGGTAGTAACTATTTGAAACTCCTCAAAATAAGGCCTTTGTGAAAAATAGATTTTAGTAATAAGTCCGCCCTTCGCAATTTTTAGCATAAACAAAATCGAGTTTATTTACTACATTTTACACACTTTCAAAACTTGTAATATACACATAATTTAATCAATAAACAGTATGAAACAGCTAATTACGATTACAAAAACACTATTACTTTTCTCAATTTTCTTTAACGATTCATTTGCCCAAAAAGAATCACAAAATCCTTTCCCTGCCAATATCGTCTATGTAGATGCGGTGGGAGATTTCCCGAGTCAGCAAAACGGAGGAATTACGCTAAACCCATCCAAAGTATATATTATTGTTGGAAGCGTAGATATTGGACAAAATTTCATTAATATGAACGGAGCGGGTATCAGAGGACTTGACCCAACGAAAGATAGAATTATTTCAGCCGTAAAAGGTGCCGTTTTGAGAAGCCAAGACTTAGACGTTTATTTAGAAAAAGTGTGTGTGATTCCGTTAGGAGTCACTACTACTGCTTATGATTTCGAGGATAATACGGGTACAAAAACCCTAAATTTATTAGCTGGAAATTCGGTCATTGAAGCGCCAAGAATGGTCAGCGGAGGCGTTGGGCGATTTAGTGGGTTTAATTCGATGTACATTACTTCCAATTTTTGGCGATGCCGTGATGGTTTGAAAATTTCAGGTTCGACGGGTAAATTTTGTAGTGCTTTTAATTACATTACGGGTATTTCTTCGGGCGTAGGCATTGAATTTATGCCTGATTTTGAAGCAAGTGATATTGATTTATCGAATAATTATTTTGTGTTTTCAGGTAATACAGCCGTCAAATTCAACGCAAAAGCCAAAGTAGATCAAGCCAGAATGAACGGTAACCTTTTCAGAGGCCCAGCAGTTTTAATAACAGGATTTGATTCATTTACGCCTGGCTGGGAAATGAGGCAAAATGGCATCGGTTTGCCCGATACGAAGCCTTATGGATTTGTTTATATGAACGATAATGCGACGCCAACAAAATTGATTTCTCCGAATTTATTTGCAAAAATTGCTGGCGAAACTACCACTATAAAATCAGACGGATTTACGATTTCATCTAACAAAGTTACCTATACGGGCAAAAGACCTTTGAATGCACGTGTATATATCAACGTGGGCGGAAAAACACCCGAAGCTAATTCAGATTTATCGGTGGCAGTTTATAAAAATGGCTTGATTCAAATTGCCCCGAATTCATCTATTTCAGTAGGAGCAAAAAATGAAGGCTTTCAATTGACACTCGAAACAATTGCCGAAATAAATCAGGGCGATTATTTGGAAGTTTTCATTAAAAATAATGTCAACTCTACGCCCATTTTAGTAAAAGA
>NZ_CBABQS010000027.1:0-49789 GCF_964672035.1 Arcicella sp. | reverse complement strand
GATTTTGACAATGATGGTGATATGGATTATATCGCAGGAAATTTGGGCATCAATACCATGAATAAAGTTTCGGATGAATTTCCTTTGACGGTTTATGGAAAGGATTTTAATAATGATGGATTATACGATGCGATTCCTACGGTATTTTTTCCAGATAAAGACAAAAAACGCCACGAAGTTCCTTTCCATACCCGTGATGATTTGATTAAACAAGTAACTGCTTTCAAAGAAAGGTTTGATAACTATAGCAAATTTGCCTCCGCAGATATTTACGGAGTTTTAGCAAAAAGTGATGTAGAAAACGCTTTAGTTCTAAAAGCTAACAACATGAATTCCAGCTATATAGAAAACTTGGGGGAAGGAAATTTTAAGATATCTGCTTTACCAATTCAAGCTCAAATCGCTCCAATTTTTGGGATGTTAATCGAAGATTTTGATGAGGATGGAAATTTAGATGTGTTAATGGTAGGCAATGATTTTGGCAATGAAGTTTCGGTGGGAAGATTAGACGCTTTTAATGGCTTACTACTTTCTGGAAATGGCGAAGGGGAGTTTATGGTTAATAATCTAATTCAAGCTGGATTCTTGGTTGGGGGCGATGCCAAAGGATTAATTAGAATTACAAATGCAAAGGGAAATCCTCTGATTATGGCAACCCAAAATAAAGGGAAATTAGCCAGTTTTGCTTGTTCAAAAACGCTTATGGCTAAACCACTAAAATCGAATGATGCCGTTGTATTTGAATATTTAAAAAATGGAAAAAATCGCAAAAGAGAAATCAATTATGGCACCTCATTTTACTCGCAATCTTCAAGAAGTATTTTAGCGTCAAAAAACACAAAATATTTAGAAGTAATTGATTATCAAGGTCATAAAAGAAAATTTAAAAATCAAACCTCAATACTATTCTAAAAACAATAAAATGTTTTCAACAAATTCAATATTCATAAACTCAATTTTATCTTTTTTCGTTGGAATAATTTTTAGCTCATGTTCCAAAAAAGAAGAAGATAAAATTGTCACAGTCGTGAAAGATACGACTACGGTCGTCATTGTGCCGGCGGTAGAACCTAAAATTGCCTCCACCGTGGGATTTTTCTTGGATGATTGGCAACCTAAAACGTTTACAACGCCAGTCTATACCGAAGAAACGGTGCCAGCCAATGCGACAAATACGATTACGGTTGATGCTTCAAATATTATCACAAAAATCCCGCTGAGCATTTTTGGGCATAATGCCGTTTGGTGGCAAGGGCCCGTGACAAATGAAACAAAATTTACTGAACCAGTCACCAATTTACATCCACACATTATTCGATTTCCGGGAGGTAGTAGTAGTGATGCCTATTTTTGGAATAAAGCAGAAGGGGTACTACCAGACGATGTTCCTGCAAAAATTACGAATAAAGATGGTGTGAAGAGTGATCCAGGATTTAGGCAAGGTATGTCTAATTTGAATTGGCAATCCAACGTGGACGATTATTACAGTATGCTCCAAAAAACGAAGAATAAAGGCATTATTACGGTAAATTATGGCTACGCAAGATACGGAACGGGGACAAATCCCGTAGCAAATGCGGCTCATCTCGCCGCTGATTGGGTTCGTTATGACAAAGGGAAAACGCAATATTGGGAAATTGGCAATGAAAATTTTGGCGATTGGGAATGGGGTTATCGGATTGATACGAAGTTAAATAAAGATAATCAACCTGAATATTTAACGGGTGAATTATATGCCAAACATTTTCAAGTTTTTGCCGATTCTATGCAAAAAGCCGCCAAAGAAATTGGGAAAACAATTCAAATTGGTGCCGTAGTTTTTGATTCTGCACCCCAATCTTGGCAAACGATCTGCAATCGTACATGGAATGAAACAATGATGAAAAATATCAATGGAAAAGCTGATTTTTACGTTGTTCATAATTATTTCACGCCTTACGATCAAAATTCAAATGCCTCGGTAGTCGTTTCGTCCGCTTACTCAGTTCCAACCGAAATGATGAAGTTTTTAACCCAAAATGTCAAAGATTTTGGGGCAGCAGAAAAACCCATCGCCTTGGATGAATGGAATATGTGGGCGAAAGATTCAAAGCAACAAGTATCAAATGTAAGCGGACTTTTTTCAGTCATTGTGCAAGGAGAAGCCATTAAAAATAAGTTCGGAATGGCGGCTCGTTGGGACTTAATCAATGGCTGGGAGAATGGAAATGATCATGGATTATTTAGTTCGGGAGAGCCTGGTGTGGATAAATGGACAATGCGACCCTCGTTTTATTATATGTATTATTTCCAAAAAACTTTGGGTGATAGAATGGTTTCTTCCACGGTAACGGGAAATCAAAATATAAAAGCGTATGGCTCAACTTATACCTCTGGACAAACGGGCGTAACCTTAGTAAATGGTTCGGCAACACCCCAAACGGTGGAAGTTGTGATGAAAAATATGAATGTGGGAAGTCGCTATTATTGGTACAGTATGGAAGGAGAAAATGACAATGGCGAGTTTTCAAGAAAGGTAAAAATCAATGGTTCTGGCACCAGTAATGTTGCGGGAGGACCCAGTGATTATACCACTATAAAAGCCAAATCTGCGGTAACATCGAATGGTATTCGGGTAACGATTCCGGCTTGGGGAGGTGTATTTGTTTTGATTGACAAAAAATAATTTAACCTAAAATTTTATGAAGAATAAACTTTCAAACCTACTTATCTTAATTTGTTTCATTCATATTTCAACGATAAAAGCACAATTAACTCCCATTGATAAATCGGCGACTTCGTCAACCAAAATTTTCTATCAAAACCTTCATAAACAAGCAGAAAAGGGCTTTATGATGGGTCATCAGGATGATTTAGCTTACGGAATTGGTTGGAAAAATATCGAGGGTGAATCTGATATTAAACGAGTTACGGGACAATATCCAGCCGTTTTTGGTTGGGAATTAGCCCATATTGAACTGGATAGTGCTAATAATTTGGATGGTGTTTCTTTTGAAAAAATGAAGCAAAACATCAAGAAAGTTCATGCGATGGGTGGCGTAAATACTATCACTTGGCATCTAAGAAATCCCGTCAATGGCAAATCTGCTTGGGATGTAGATACCGTGGTAAAACATATTTTGAAAGGCGGAAATAAACATGCGGTTTATCAATCTTGGATGGCTAAAGTAGCGGTATTTCTGAGTTCTTTGAAAGATGAAAAAGGCAATCAAATACCCGTGATTTTCAGACCTTTTCATGAACATAATGGTAGTTGGTTTTGGTGGGGAAAGAAATTCTGTACACCCGAAGAATATAAAAAACTCTACCAGCAAACGGTTCAATATTTAGGTTCAAAAGGGGTACACAACGTGATTTACGCTTATTCAACCGATAATTTTCCCGATGAAACGGATTATTTAGAAAGATATCCTGGTAATGATTTTGTGGATTTGATTGGTTTTGATACCTATCATCGCAATGCCCCTCAAAGTAATGATACGTTTGTAAAAAATCTTCAACGTATGCTTTCCACTGTTGAAAATTACGCTGAGAAAAACCATAAATTATTTGCCATTACCGAAACAGGTTTAGAAAAAGTGACTGAACCCAATTGGTGGACAAATATTCTTTTGAAAGGCATTGACAATCATAAAATTTCCTACGTTTTACTTTGGCGAAATGGCCGACCTGACCACTATTATGTACCTTATCCCAACCAACAAAGTGCCGAGGATTTCAAAGAATTCGTAAAAAATCCAAAGGTATTTTTAGGAGACAAAATCAAACTTGAAAACCTTTATAAAAAATAATAAATCCTTTAAACTTAACTTATGAAAATACAATTATTAGATTTAACGGTCATTATCGCTTATTTGATTTTGGTTTCTGCCATCGGAATTATTCTCAAAAAACAGGCTCAAAAGAGTAATAGAGACTATTTATTAGGAGGCAATTCCATTCCCTACTGGATGTTGGGTGTTTCAAATGCCTCTGGCATGTTCGACATTTCTGGCACCGCTTGGATGGTGGGAATTATGTTTGTGTATGGTGTTAAAAGTATTTGGTTGCCTTGGCTTTGGCCAGTTTTCAACCAGATTTTTATGATGGTTTATATGTCGATTTGGTTGCGAAAATCAAACGTTTCTACAGGAGCAGAATGGATGTTAACTCGTTTTGGCACGAATAAAGATGCCCAACTTTCGCATAAAATTATTATCGCTTTTGCCCTGCTTTGTTGCTTAGGGTTTATGGCGTATGGGTTTATCGGACTTGGTAAATTTATTGAGATTTTCATTCCTTGGAATCTGGTAAAACAGTACGTTCCTTTTGACGTTGCTCCGCAGTATGTTGCTCATTTATACGGCATTATTTTTACCATTTTTACCGTTTTTTATTCTTTATTGGGCGGTATGAAAAGCATCGTTTGGGCGGATTTAATTCACTACGTAATTATGGTATTTGTATCGGTTGCGGTGGCAATGATTGCCATGAAAGCCCTTGCAACCCATCAATTAATCGTTCCAGCAGGCTGGACGGATATTTTCTTTGGAAAGAATCTCAACTTAAATTGGTCGGGAATTGTGGAGGAAGCAAACACCAAAATTCAAAGTGATGGCTTCTCCCCTTTTGGATATTTCTTTGCTTTAATGACAGCAAAAGGTATTTTAGCAAGTTTAGCAGGGCCAGCACCCAACTACGATATGCAGAAAATTCTTTCGACAAAATCGCCCAGAGAAGCGGCTTTAATGAGTATGATCGTCAATGTTGTGCTGTTGCCTACTCGCTATTTATTAATTATTGGGGTGGCAGTTTTGGGATTATTGTTCTTTAAAGATTTGAATATTTCTACGGCCACTGGGGCAGATTTTGAAAGAATTTTACCAGCGGCTTTGAATAGTTTTATCCCTTCTGGCTTATTGGGATTGATTTTGGTTGGGCTTATGGGCGCTTTCATGGGAACGTTCGCAGGAACGTTCAATGCCGCCCAAGCCTACATGGTGAATGATATTTATTTGAAATCAATTAATCCCACTGCCAACAATAAACAAATCACCCGAATGAATTATTTGACGGGTTTATCGGTGGTATTTTTGAGTATCATGATTGGCTTTTTTGCCAAAGATGTCAACAGTATTTTGCAATGGATTGTATCAGCACTTTACGGTGGCTATATAGCCGCCAACGTGTTGAAATGGCATTGGTGGCGATTTAACAGCTACGGTTTTTTCTGGGGAATGTTCGCAGGAATTGCCTCAGCGATGATTTTACCTACTATTTTTCCGAATGCCTTACCACTTTACTATTTCCCATTGATTTTATTATTGTCGGCAATTGGGTCGGTGGTCGGCTCTTTAATGACTCCGCCAACGGATGCGGAGGTATTAAAAGCCTTTTACAAAAACATTCGTCCGTGGGGATTTTGGAAACCAATTGAGGAATTAGTTAAAAAAGACGACCCAACTTTTGAGCCAAACAAACAATTTAAATCAGATATGTTTAACGTGGTCGTAGGAACTATTGCCCAAACAGCGATTACTGCCTTGCCCGTTTTTGTGGTATTGATGATGCCTTTACACATTGGCGTATCTGCCTCAATATTAGCCATTTGTGCTTTCATTTTGTGGAAAACTTGGTATAAAAAATTACCTAATTACTAAAACTTTAAAAATTTTGTTAATCTTAAAACAAAAAAAAATGCGATTTAATGCTTAAAATGATGAATATTTATAAACAAAGGCTGCAAAAATTAGAAACTGAATATGAAAAATTAGTTTCTTTAACAAATGAAAAACTGAGTGTTGGGAATGGTATTTATGAACGGTATAAAAATCCAATTTTAACTGCCAATCATGCTCCATTGACTTGGAAATACGATTTTAATTCCGAAACGAACCCTTTTTTAATGGAGCGTTTTGGGATAAATGCTACTTTTAATGCTGGGGCAATTAAATGGAATGGGAAATATATTTTAGCCGTCAGAGTGGAAGGTTTGGATAGAAAATCATTTTTTGCAATTGCCGAAAGTCCCAATGGCATTGATAATTTTAAATTTTGGGAATATCCAATTCGTATGCCCGAAACCGAAAATCCAGATGGAAACGTTTATGATATGCGGTTGGTTGCGCACGAAGACGGATGGATTTATGGACTATTTTGCACCGAACGCAAAGCCCCAGATGCTAAAATAGGCGATGAATCTTCGGCGATTGCACAGGCTGGCATGGCACGTACAAAAGATTTAATTAATTGGGAACGTTTGCCAGACTTAAAAACGCCTTCTCCACAGCAACGAAATGTGGTCTTACATCCAGAATTTGTTGAAGGGAAATATGCCTTTTATACTCGCCCGCAAGATGGATTTATTGAAGCTGGAACGGGCGGAGGAATTGGATTTGGGTTTGCTGATTCCATGGAAAATGCAGTTGTTGAAAAGGAATTTATCGTGGATGAAAAGCATTATCATACTGTTTATGAAGTGAAAAATGGCCAAGGTCCCGCTCCTATCAAAACGAAACACGGATGGTTACATTTGGCCCACGGTGTAAGAAATACAGCGGCGGGTTTACGATACGTTTTATATCTTTTTCTCACTGATTTACAGGAACTTACGAAAGTAATTCACAAACCAGGGGGGTATTTTATTGCTCCAGAAGGCATTGAAAGAGTGGGTGATGTATCCAACGTTACATTCTCAAACGGCTGGATTTTAGATGATGATGGTAAGGTTTTTATTTATTATGCTTCTTCGGATACTCGTATGCACGTAGCCACTTCAACGCTCGACCAATTATTGGATTATGTCATGAATACCGCTCCCGATGGTTTCCGTTCTGCCTCTTCGGTCGAAACAATTTATGCCATTGTTGACAAAAATAAACACTACCAAGAATCGAAAGAAATGGTTTTAGCCAACTAATTTATGCAGGAAGTTTTAGAAAAATATCAATCAGAAGTTTCTCAGGAATTAGAAAATATACTTGAATATTGGCAAAAATATACATTAGATAATAAGTTTGGGGGATTTTATGGCAAAATAAATGAACAAAATGAAATAATTGCTTTTGCTGAAAAAGGCTCCGTTTTAAACGCCCGAATTCTTTGGACGTTTTCAGCGGCTTATGGAAATAATCCTAAAGCAGCATACCTCGAAACGGCAAACCGAGCGTATCAATATTTGCTAAATCACTTTAAAGACAATGAATTTGGCGGTATATATTGGTCGGTAGATTATCTTGGAAACCCTTTAAATACTCGAAAACAAATTTATGGACAAGCCTTTACGATTTATGGATTAAGCGAATATTTCAAAATTACACGCAATCAAGCAGCTCTCGATTGGGCAATTGAGTTATTTGAAATGATTGAAAAATACAGCTTTGATAAAGTTTATGGCGGTTATTTAGAAGCACTTTCTGAAGATTGGCAACCCATTGAAGATTTAAAATTAAGTCAAAAAGATGCGAATGAAAAAAAATCCATGAATACGCATTTACACATTATGGAAGCTTATGCCAATTTATTGACTGTCTGGAAAAATAAATTATTGACCGAACAATTAAAGGGAATTATCAAGGTATTTTTGGATAAAATTGTTGATTCAAAAACGGGGCATCAACATCTTTTTTTTGACAATGATTGGACGATAAAATCTGAGATTATTTCTTATGGACATGATATTGAGGCCGCTTGGTTAATTCACGAAGCCGCCGAAATTCTTGGGGATAAGGGCATTTTACAAGAAACTCAAAAATTAGCTCTAAAAATGACTGATTCAGTCAAAAGTGGTATTTCGGAAGATGGTGGTTTAGCCTACGAATCTGAAGGTGATGCGCACGATACCGATAAACATTGGTGGGTTCAGGCAGAGGCGATGGTGGGTTATTTTAATGCTTTTCAATTATCAAGAAATGAAAAATATTTAAAGCAGTCTATTAAAAGTTGGGGATTTATCAAACAATTTTTAATTACCCCAACGGGTGAATGGTTATGGGCAACGCAAGGTGAAAATAATTTACCAATGCCAAATCAAGATAAAGCTGGATTCTGGAAATGTCCTTATCATAATGCCAGAGCTTGTATCGAAATAAAAACAAGAATAAAAAATATGAATACCTAATGTACAGAGTCAGAATCAATTGATTTTGGCTTTTTTTACATAAAATATTTATTCCCTATAATTTTGAATGATACATCATTCAAAAATAGAACAAAAAACCTGTATTTTATCCTATAAATATAGGTATTCAAGTATTAATTGGGATTAATTGGTATTAATTTACAAATAAAGTACTTAAATTTATAATACTATACCGACTCCCAATTCATGAAATTTAACCAAAATTTTCAAACAAAATGACAAAGATTTATCGAGAAATTACGCCACTGACATCCAACGATTGTTTCACCGTTTTTTCAAGAACAAAAGATAAGTTTGATTTTCCGCTTCATTTTCACGATGAATTTGAACTTAATTTTATCGAAAATGCGGCTGGAGCAAAACGAATTGTAGGCGATAGTATTGAAATAATCTCAGATTTAGAATTAGTAATGGTTGGCTCAAATACACCGCATGGCTGGTTTACGCACGAGTGTAAAAGCGAAAAAATCAACGAAATCACCTTGCAATTCCACAAAGATTTATTTGATGAAAAGTTTTTAAATCGCAATCAAATGAGTTTCGTCCGTACTTTATTAGAACGTTCATCCAGAGGAATATCATTTTCAAAAGATGCCATTAACCTAATTAAACCTCGTTTGATGAGTCTTTCTCAAACCAATGGATTTGGTTCAATTATGGAATTAATGTCGATTCTGCACGATTTATCAGTTTCAAGAAGTATGAAAATGCTGACTACTTTATCTTTTGCCAACAACAATTCAACCTACGACAATCGCAGAATTGAAAAGACCTTTGAGTACATGAAGAATAATTATGAGAAAGAAATCTCGTTGGAAGACATCTCTAAAATTGTGAATATGAGTGTGGTAAGTTTCAGTAGATTTATCAAAAAAAGTACCGGAAAAACCTTTATTGACAGTTTTAATGACATTCGACTTGGTCATGCTTCGAGATTGTTAATTGATACTCGACTCTCCATTGCGGAGGTTTCTTATAAATGCGGCTACAACAATTTATCCTATTTTAACCGAATTTTCAAGAAAAAACATAGCCAAACACCAAAGGAATTTAGGGATAACTATTCAGGAACCAGAACTTTCATATAGTGCTATTTTACTTTATTTTTAGCCGTTTCAGCTTGATAATATCGGAATAAAAAATCGTACATCACCAACTCATGCGTCCGCTGATTGTCACCAATGGTTCGATTGACCGTCATGTGAATGGTATCTGAGAGATATTTCATCAATTCATTTTCAGATTTTAATGTTTTAATCTGCTTAATAAAATGCTTTGTATTCGCCGATTTTACATAAATAAACTCAAAAAGAGGGGCATATTCGTGGGTTTCATTGAGAGAATTGTCTAAAATTTGTTCAATAACCGACCGATTATTTCTAAATCGTTGGTCTAATTGCAATTTTAAATCTTTGTTAATATTAAATTCATTGGCAAAACTCGTTTTCATTTTATCCATCAAATTTTTCTTTTGCGAAAGTGACAATCCAAAATCAGTCAAGTAGGTATCAATCAATTTCAGACACCATTGCCATCTAATTATTTCACGTTCTTCACCCCAAGTCTGGTCAATCAAAGCAATGATTGCTTTACTATCTTCAAAAAATATTGACTCGGTCAATTCCATCACAGTTGAACCATACCGTTCAATTTCTCGCTGATAAGAATCAACTTGTATTTTCCACATAACCTCTTCATTTTCAAAAGCTTGAATAAAATTTTTAAGCCTCAAAAATATTTTTCCGATGGCATTTGTATCGGGTAAATGCACTCGAAATCTTACATGCTTTTCAGGGTCAGCGTATCGAATAAAGAACCATTTATCAATTAATTGTTCCTTAATCAATTGCTCAACGAGCGGTTTAAGTGCTTGGGTTAAAACAATATCAGCGACTTTAGGACCTAAATAAAATTTAAAATATAACCATTCTGAACCGACCGAAAAATTGCGCTGAATTTCTGAATTTTCATTGTGCAAAGAATCGTTAAGTCCTTGATAAACCGCATTTTCGTTGATAAAAGAAGCAATGAATTGGTTGGTAAATCCTTGTCCCAATTTATTTTTGACGATGCTATTTTCTTCCTCAAAGAAAAACTCTTTAATTTCAATTTTCTCCCGATTTTTTATTGAATCTATCCAAATTTGAATACTCAAAAGATTTTCAATATTGACCAATAATTCGTTGTCATAATCCACTAAAACAAACCGTTTTGGCAAACTCCATTGAAGCTTAAATTTTTGTATTTTATCCAACAAATCTACTGATTTAGTAGATAATAATTCGACAAAATCCTCCTTTTTAAAGTGCCACGTAGCTAAGGAAAGAATCACATTTTTGTAAATTAATCTCGGAGAAAAAACCGTTTGAGGTGCAATATTGGACCAGCCTAAATCGAAATTAGAATGTAAATTTTGGGTTTGTAAATCACACAAAAAATTATACAATGGTAAAGAATTCTGAGAAAAATTATGGGCATTACTCAGTCTTGGAATCACTTCTTTGTTCAATCTTTTTGAACGTAAAATAACTTTATCCATTTGCAAATCAACCGAAACGTACAAATCTTCCAAAGGAATTTGGTTTTCAATTGGTAAGGAGGATTTGGCTAAATAAGGTATTTCATATTCACGGAAAGGTGGATGCAACAAAATATTGCCAAGTCGATTTTCGGGTAAATGCACAATTTCTGCAAAAATAATGTCAGGATTATTCGCTTGTTCTTGCTTGGTGATAGTTTGTATTATTTCAAAAATCTGCTCATCAGTATGCGCAAAACGTCCCAACAGATTTGCGCCACTTGAACCACTAATTGCTTCTAAATAAATGGGATAATTTTCATCACCCGTGTGCCGAAACATGATGGAACTTGAAGGAGCAGTTTGAGCGTTATTTACGGCAAATTTCTGTAAATCCTCCATTTTTAATTCAACTTGATAGGCATCCGTCTTGTAGGCTTTTAGCCATTGATTAAACAAGAATTGTTGAAAAATATTTTGTGAGAAATTAAGTACTTTATTTTCTATTTCTGGTAGATTTAAACCATCAGTAATGGGTGTATTTTTACTCTTTCCTAAATTTCCATAACCAATTCCTACTTCTGTATCAAGCGCCAACAAAATCGGCAATTCTCTTGTCTCATAACGTTCAAAATAATTGGTTTTAAACTCTTTAAGTTTCTGATTTACAGGATTTAAAGTTATTTTATTAAATAAATCATGTATCTCTTTAAAAACTTTTTGATAATCAGTATTAAGGGTATTTTTATTAAACTTTTTAACTAAATCTGTTTGAAATAATTTACCTTCCTCAAAAGGAATCTCAAAGGCTTTTATCGTTTCGATTACTGCTTGATAAACCGAAATTTTATGAAAAGATGTTGTGTCAATAATCGCTAAATGGTGCTCAATTTTAGTTAATAATTCTAAAATATGGCTATGATTTGAAAGCGTATTTTTTATTTGAGTCGTGAATTCTTCTCCAGTGATGGCCGGTTCCAATTCACTCACTAACAGTTGCGAGTCAATCAATTGTTCTACAAATTCGATGGCATCTTCTTCCGAAATATCATCATCAATCAGTTTAGGAATAATTTCTAAAATGGTATTTCCAAACTTGCACAAATCTAAGACTAACTGAATGTATTCAGACCAATTAATGGCACTTATTTGGTGTTTTCTTTGACCTTCAACGTAACTATATTCAATATATCGAATCTCCTCTCCTACCCGATAAATACTTGAATTTGGCAGAAATCTTAACGAAAATTTAATTTCAGGAATATCGGCTAACTTTTGTGCCAATGCGCCCGCAAAGTGCATATCTAACCGAGTTTTTCTACTGGTTTCATCTGCGAGTTCGATGGATGTTTTATCACCCCATTCAACTACCCCACAACCCGCAAAAAGCCCGAATGGCGTGCATCTACTGCACATTCGGGTGTAATATTTTCCAATTGAAATGGGGATTTTTTGTAATTTTTTGGGGTCCGAAACCTTTCCATCTTTCCAGTTTATGGCTTCTTGAAAAAGCACGGGGGAGGCTAAATATAGGGCTTCGGCGAAGGTAGAATTATCGAGAAATTGCTTTAAAAAATCTTCCGAAATAGTATCAATAAAAGGAAGAGAAGGTGTTCTGACGATGAATTGGTTGTGGAACATGGTTTATTCTGAGTTTTTGTTCTGAGAATTAAACATAAAAAATTCTTGGTTCTTCTTGCAATCATTCAGAACCAAGAATTTTACGTTTTAGAAGTCGGTATTGGCTGTTTTCAAGTCTTTTTTTGTAATCCAAATGTTTCTGTACAAAACATCGTGTCCTTCAGCTTGCAATTTTAAGCCTTCTGGAGTATCCGAAATACCTTTTCCATTATCATTTCCTCCATCAACACCCGAAAATTTTCCACCCCAAACTTGACTAATCATCTGATTTTTATGCACTTTTTTACCATTCAAATAAATGGTAACCATTGCTTTTTCAGTCAATTTACCATCTTTAAACCTTGCCGCTCTAAAATTCATATCGTACGCATTCCATTTTCCAACCCCTTTGTAGGCATAATATGGCGATGATGTTTCGTTGATAACTGCTCCAAGCCCGTGTGAAGTTGTATCACCGTCACAAATCTGAATTTCGTAGCGATTTTGTAAGTAAACGCCACTATTTCCGCCAGTTTTTGAAACATAAAATTCAAGATGAAGTCTAAAATCCTTGAATTTTTCTTTGGTTACAATATCTGCCGCTCCGTAAAGCCCACCTGCCGCTGCGGGGTCGTTGGTATTTACCACCGTTCCTGCATTTACAGGGTCATTTACGATAAACCACTTAATGGGTAATGTAGCCTTTAATCTTGGCCCTTCCCAATAAGTCCATTTTTCGTCAAGCATTTTCCTTGAACCATCAAAATAAATGGCTGATTTGTTTGGAGATTTTGCACCAACGCCTACTTGTGCATGAACATTAAGCAGTAGGGCGAAAAATATAAGCGTTAATAAAATTTTCATGAGATTTCGAGTTTGTGTGTTTATTTAATTTTAATATTCTTGGCTAATCGGATGTATCATTAATTCATCAATTACCACGTGTTTGGGCGCCTCCAAAATGTATGTAATTACATCAGCCATATTTTGTGAGGTCAAATATTCAGCTTGATGAGGATCACCTGCTTCTTTATTATGAAAAAAAGTATCGACTAATCCAGAATACACAACCGATACTTTAATGGCATCTCTTCTAACCTCTTTTCTGAGTGCCATTGAGAAAGCATCCTGGGCATATTTTGAAGAACAATACAATGAACCTCCATCAAAAACTCGCTTGGCAACATCTGAAGCCACATTTATAATGTGTCCTCCGCCAGCATTTTTCATGTGAGGAACGCATTCTCGGCAAAATAAAAATGTTCCTTTTACATTCGTTTCATAAATAGCATCCCACTCTTCGGTTGAAATTTCAGATACTTGCTTGAAAATCCCGAAGCCAGCATTATTGACAAGTCCATCAATTTTTCCAAATGCTTCCACCGTTGAAGCAATCGTTGATTTTACGAATTCTTCATCGGAAACCGAGCCAATAAATATCTCTGCTTTTGTTCCAATAATTTCAATTTCGGCTTTCAAGATCATAAGTTCAATTTCACTTCGAGCGATTAAACTCAAATTTGCACCCTTTTCTGCCAATGATAAAGCTAATGCTCTACCGATTCCTTTACTTGCTCCCGTAATTAATATTGTCTTGTTTTTGATTGACACTTTTTTGATTGTTTAGAAATGGAATTTATTCACCAAATTAACCATAAAATTGATTCAATTCCTACAAACGGAATCGATTCATAAACCGAAATTCTTCTTATTAGAAATAGTTTTAGTATAACTTCGTAATTAAAAAATACAAATCAAATCATCATGCAAACAATCAATTTTGAAATTTATCCTAATTTCTTCATCGTAGCCGATACTTGTGGCAATCCAGCAGATAAACCTGTACTCCTGCTCCACGGGGGCGGACAAACTCGTCATTCTTGGGGTGATTCTTCCAAAATTATTGCCCAAAATGGTTATTATGCTATTGCCTTAGATGCCCGTGGACATGGCGATAGCAGTTGGTCGGAGTCAGGAAGTTATAATATTGAGGATTTAGGAAATGATTTAAAGGAAGTCATCAGATTAATTGGCAAAAAACCTGCCATTGTCGGGGCTTCAATGGGTGGATTAACCTGTCTAATTGCCGAGGGAGAATCCGAAAAGTCCATTTCGTCAGCCATTATTTTAGTGGATATTGCCCCCAAAGCCGAACAAAAAGGCATCGAAAGAATCTTTGCATTTATGTCTTCCAATAAACACGGATTCGCTTCCATTGAAGAAGCCGCCGAATCAGTTTCTGCCTATTTACCCAACCGAACAAAACCCAAAGATCATTCAAGATTAGAGAAAAATTTGCGTCTGCGAGCGGATGGGAGGTATTATTGGCATTGGGACATGAAAATGCTGGAACTTTGGAAAAGCATTACGCCAGACCAACAAATCAAGAATGAAGCACGAATGTATCAAGCCGCTAAGAACCTAATAGTACCAACGATGATTGTGCGTGGAGGTATATCGGATGTGGTTTCCGAAAAAGTGATGGCGGAATTTTTGGATGAAGTTCCTCACGTGCGTAGCGTGAATGTATCGGATGCGGGACACATGGTGGCAGGTGATTCAAATCATGCTTTTACCAATGCGGTGTTGGAATTTTTGAAAGAGGTTTATTGACGTTTTCGTCACTCTTTTAAAAACGCTGAGCAGCTCTTGACCAATTAATCTTTAATTTAGCTTGTAAATAATTGTTATACTAATTATATTTACTTACAAATATTTAAACTAAGAAAATGACACAAGAATATTCAGCTTACACACCCGAAGATTTTGAGGTTTGGCAGATACTTTTCAATCGCCAAATTGAGCAACTCAAACCAATTGCCAGTATCGCCTATCTGGAAGGAATTGAAAAAGTAAATTTCTCTGCCGACAAAATTCCTAATTATCTGGAAACCAATATTTTATTAAATGAATTAACGGGTTGGCAAATTCACGTGGTACCAGGGTTAATTGAAAATCGTCCATTTTTTGAATTGATGAAAAACAAACGATTTTGTGCCTCCACGTGGTTACGTAGGCGTGAACAATTAGATTATTTAGAAGAACCTGATATGTTTCATGATATTTTTGGTCATGTCCCATTATTATCAAATCAATCGGTTTGTCATTTTTTGGAAGAATTAGCTCGAATTGCCTTACGATTTGTGGAAAATAAAGAAGCCATTGAGTACATCGCAAGACTATACTGGTACACGATAGAATTTGGTTTAATCCGAGAAAATGGACAGTTGAAGATTTATGGAGCGGGCATATTATCGTCTTCGGGAGAAAGCTTATATAGTTTAGAATCAACTCATCCTCAAAGACTTAACTACAATACACGTCAAATATTTGATACGCCATTCATCAAAGACCACTATCAAGAACAGTATTTTGTGATAGATTCGTACCAACAATTATTTAACGCAATTCCTGAAATTGAAAAAGAATTGGAATTTAGAATGAATATGAATCCTACTCGGAAAATATTTATTCAAAGCGACTTGGAAATTAAAAATCAATTAGCGAATATTTGATTTTTGGGGTTAAGCTACGATTCTAAGTTAATATTTTGTTAATTTGGTAAACAATTGTTGCTAAAACAATTGTTTACCAAATTAAATTTAAGCTATTATCAGACAAAATGACATCTAATCCCGCAGAAAACCGTGCTTACTTTTTTAAGATTGACACAACAATTAAAAAAATAAGACAACAAATACAAAAGAAATTTGATGATTTAAAGGTGGATTTAACCGTTGATCAATGGGTACTTTTAGACCATATTTGCCGATTTGAAAGCAACGGAATCAGTCAGAATGAATTGGCAGAAATGACCGTAAAAGATGCGCCAACCGTTACCAGAATTATTGATTTATTAGTAAAAAAAGGCTTGTCAGAACGCACAATGGCAGAAAATGACCGTCGTAAATTTATCATTACCTTAACGGATGCGGGAAGAGCTAAATTCGATGAAGCCTACCCCATTGTGGCAGAAGTGCGTAGAAAAGGTTGGGGTGATTTGAATGATGAAGACTACAAAATATTTGTACGGATTTTGGATTCGATTTACACAAATATTACGGTTTGAAATTTATCCGTGAATCAAATGCACTAAACACACCATCAAAAAAGTAATCATTCCCATTAAAACGGTCATTAGGGTATAAGATTTTAGGGCTAAGTCGGTGCTTAGATTCCCAAATCTTGACACCACCCAAAAGTAGGCATCATTGGCGTGAGACACCATCATTGACCCCGCTCCCATCGCCATTAGCGTGATTTGTCTTCCCCATTCAGAATCCAATCCTAAAGAGGGTAAAAGTGGAAAAATAATGGATGCTGACGAGATAATGGCAACGGTAGAAGAACCTTGCGCTGTTTTGAAAATCACCGTCAAAATGAAGGGAATCAATAATCCAACGTGATATTGGGTAATGGTAGCCCCAAAAACTTTCCCTAAATCCAACATTTTTATTATTTCCCCGAATGCTCCTCCGATGGCAATAATTGCCAAAATTGGTCCTGCTTTTTCAATGGCAGTTTCCAATAAATGATTCAATTTGGCTTTCTCAAATTTTTCAAAAAGGGTTATTGAAATCAAAATTCCAATAAATAACGCAACAATCGGTTCCCCCACAAATTTTATCAGACTCAACATTGCTTCCGAAAAAATGGTTGGATTTAAAAGGATGATTGATTTTAATGAAATTAAAGCAATAGGTACGATAATTGGCAAAAATGAATGCAATGGTTTGGGTAAATTCAAGGTTGATAAATTTATTGTATCTTCTTGTAAATTAACCGTTTCTGAATATAGATGCTGATATTTTTTACCCGCATATTTGCCCCAAAAATAAACAATTAACGTTCCTGGAATGGCCAAAAATATGCCCAATAACATCGTTTGTCCCAACTCAACATTCATTAAACCCGCAGCGGCTGTGATACCGGGATGAGGTGGAACCAAGCAATGAACCGAGTATAATGAACCCGCCAAACAAACCGTAAAAAATACCTGCGAATCTTTAACTTTTTTACCTAAAGAATAGAGCAAACCGCTCAAAACAATAAATCCTGAATCACAAAAAATGGGCAGCCCGATGATAAAACCAATCAATGTGATGGCAACGCCTGCATATCTTTCCCCCGTTTTTTCAAGAATATAATTGGCAATGCTGATGGTGGCATTGGTTTTATCCAAAATTACGCCCAAAGTTGTTCCTAAAATAATCAATAATCCGATTTTTTCAAGGGTGTGTCCGAAACCTGCTTTGAGATTTTTAATGACCTCTTCACCAGAAAATTGAGCCGTCAACCCCACTAAAATAGCCACCATAAACAATACGTAAAATGTATTGAACTTGAATTTTGAACTCAAAATAATGATCAATAAAATACTGATAACTAAAAGAATAGCGACAAATAGTGGTGATAACATAAGTTGGATTTTAATATGATGAACGCAGTCTGGGTTTTGAACCAGACTGCGTTAGAAATTAATGTAAGGCAATTTATGACATTTCGCCAGCAATTGAATGTCTCAAAGTCTTTTTAACAAGCTGAATATCATTACTTTGACCCAAGGCAAACATCAATTTCGTAATGGCCGCCTCCGTTGTCATATCTGCCCCACTGACTACACCAATTTCTTGTAAATATTGACTTGTTTGGTATCTCCCTTGTGCTACTCGACCACCATTGCACTGCGAAACATTAAAAATCACGATTCCCTTTTCGATAAATTCTTTCATTAATTTCAAAAACCAATCAACTGTTGGGGCATTTCCGGAGCCGAAAGTTTCTAACACCACGCCTCTTAATCCTTTGATTTCTAAAATATTCCGAACAACTTTCTCGGTAATTCCGGGAAATAACTTCAGAATCACCACATTTTCATCCAAGGATTCGTGGACTTTCAACATTGCATCCGAATCATAATGTTTGAGGTAGGGTTTATTGTATTCAATTTTGATTCCTGCTTGGGCTAAAACGGGATAATTTTCGGATTCAAAAGCATTAAATTGCACGCTCTCGTTCTTGATAGCCCGATTTCCACGTAATAAAACCGAATTGAAATAAATACAAACTTCCGAAATAATTGGACGATTATTGGTTTGGGCAGAAGCAATTTCAAGTGCCGTGATAAAATTTTCCTTCGCATCGGTTCGGGCAACGCCGATGGGCAATTGAGCCCCCGTGAGAATGACGGGCTTATTGAGATTTTCCAATAAATAACTTAATGCTGAAGCCGTGTAAGCCATCGTGTCGGTGCCGTGAAGAATTACGAAAGAATCATATTTGGCGTAATTTTCTTCAATCATTTTTGCTAACATAACCCAAGTTTCAGGATTCATGTTAGAAGAATCCAGTAATTCGTCAAAAGTAAGAACCGAAATCTCGAAATCTAAACGTGCCATTTCGGGCAAATTATCGGGAATTTGGGCAAAATCAAAAGGTACTAAACTATCCGTTTTAGCATCATAAACCATTCCTAATGTGCCTCCTGTATAGATTACAAGTACTTTTACATCATTTTTGCCGTCGGCTTTTGTTTTTATTTTAATGGTTTTCATTTAATTAATTTTTGAGCATTCAAACTCGTTTGTTCAATCACTTCCTCTACGCTAACCTGCATCATATCCGCCACCTTCTGCGCAATCATTTGCAAGTAAACGGGTTCATTTCGTTTACCTCGGTATGGAACTGGTGCGAGATAAGGGGCATCGGTTTCGAGAACAATGTGCTTCAAATCAATGTGCGGTAAAATTTTGTCTAAACCGCCATTTTTGAACGTTGCCACGCCCCCAATGCCTAATAAAAAATTTAATTCAATCGCTTTTTGAGCCTCCTCCATAGTGCCAGAAAAGCAATGAAAAATCCCTTTTAAGTTTGGGTCAGCATTTTTTTCAATCAAAGCAACGGTTTCCCAAAACGCATTCCGAGAGTGAATATCAATCCAGAGATTATGCTTTTTTGCTAAGGAACATTGGGTTAAAAAAGCCTGTTCTTGCTGTTGAATGAAGGTTTTATCCCAAAATAAATCCATGCCAATTTCACCAATCGCAATGAATGTTTCTTTATTTAACCAGTCCTCAACAATGTATAATTCTTTCTCGAAATCTTCTTTTACATAACACGGATGTAAGCCCATCATCGGGCGACACTGCTTTGGGTATTTTGTTACCAAATCCATCATGCCTTCAATGGTTTCTGAAGCGCAATTAGGCATCCATATTTCTGAAATTCCTGCCTCAAAGGCTCTATTTAGCATTTCTTCACGGTCGTCGGCAAAGACTTCATCGTAGATATGTGCGTGGGTTTCTATCATTACTAAAATTTTAATTATTCATAAATTCGACCTTTCCAATCCACTTTCACTGGAGAATAGTAGAAGAAAATCATGGTCATTTGCCACCAATTGGCATAAAATTCGTATAAAAGCAAGTATCTGAGTAAGTGAAATTCTTTTAATTTTATGATGGTTGGCAAAACTGTTATAGTTTGATTTGCCCATTTTAAAACCCATAAAATTCCTGCCATTTTCCAAGAAAAAAAGATTCCAATTAGCAATAAAATTGGGAGAAAAAGGGCTTGAAAAAATAATAAGAATACTACCCACCATGGACATTGTAAAGCTCCAACCATCCAACGTTTGCGTTGATGCAAAAATTCTTTGAGCGTTGACATTGGTAAAGTCTGATTGAAAACTTCCTGATTTATCGTATTTTTAAAGCCAAAATCTTTATTAACCACTTCGTGGAATAATTCAAAATCTTCGGTAATTGAAAATGGAATTTTTGCGTATCCTCCCGTAGCTTCGTAAGCCTTCCGTGTTACTGCTGAATTATTACCCAAACCCGTCAGAGGAATCTTCAATTCTGCGGCAATTTTCAATAATGTCAACGCATGAAGCCAATCAATGGATTGAAAATGATGCCAAATTGAATCTCCTTTAATAGACGTAATTCCCACTTGATGACCAATATTTAGATCTTCTTCAAAATTAGCAATCATTCCTTTTACCCAATCAGGATTCACGGTAACATCTGCATCACAAATCAAGAAATATTCACCCCAAGAATGTTCATAAAGATTGGCTAAAACATTCGCTTTACCTCTTTGCTCATTAATAACTTTCTGGATATCAATCAATTGAAAGTGAGGTTTATCAATTATAAAATCTTTTACTAATAATTCAGTGTTATCCGTTGACTGGTCATTTCCAATCAGAATTTGCAAAGATTCAATCGGATAATTTAATTTTTCTATGGAACGAAGACAGTTTATAATATTGTCTTCTTCATTTCGAGCGGCAATCCAGATAGTAATTCTTGGGTAATTCATAATTTATATGATAGGCATACACCCTGTTTAAAAAGCGAAAAATGAGTTGTAATCCCGAATGCACATTAAAGTGCTTTAAACGTAAATCCTCGCTCCGAAAAGTGTTTTAAAACTCTCGGCAAAGCATGCATCATATTCTTACTGGCTTTTGTACTATCATGGAAAAGTACAATGGAACCCTGTTCGGTATGTTGCAATGTTTTCGATAAAACTCGCTCTTTGGACAGGCTTTGATCATAGTCACCCGTGAGAACATCCCACATCACAATTTCGTGCGATTTCAAAATTTCCTTTGCTTGGCTTCTTTTAATTCTGCCAAAAGGAGGACGGAATAGATTTGGGATTTGGGATTTAGGATTTGGGATTTGTTTAAAAATCTCATCCTCACACTTTCTAAAATTATCTAAATAAATTCCATCTTCTGTGTCCCAGCCTTTCAAGTGATTAAAAGTATGATTTCCGATGGTATGTTGTTGATTTACAATTTTTTGAAAAATATTTGGATATTTTTCGATATTTGCACCAATACAAAAAAAGGTAGCTTTGGCTTGATATTTATTTAATTCGTCTAAAACAAATTCGGTTATTTCGGGAATTGGGCCATCATCAAAAGTTAGAAATATTTCTTTTTCTTTCGTGGGGACTCTCCATATAAAATCTGGATACAAAGCCCGCATTAAAAAATTTGTTTTGTGAATAAACATATATTTTATGATAGTTTTCGTCCTTTCCAATGATAGCCTTTTCCTTGGGCAATAAAGCCAAAAAAAACGACATAAAAAGGATAAATAAATTGAATGGCTGGAATAAATTTTATTTTATTTTTATAGCCTAAATAACTGATTATCAAGGACAAATAAACAAACTCAGCAACTAATTTTAACAATAAATTAAATATATTTCCCGTAAAAAGACTCCATAAAAAAATTAAATTCACGGTAAAAATAAAGATTGCCAAAGTCGATATTTTCCAATCTTCGTAATGTTTCCACTTGCTCGCCCAGCGCTTTCTTTGCTGATAAAATTGAGTCATATTTAGGGATGAATTGGTATAAACGATGGAATCTTTATCCATGTTGAAAACCACTTTTGTCGGATAAAATTTAGCAATTTTGTGCATTAAAAACTCATCATCTCCCGAAGCTAAATGTTCATTTCCCGCAAATCCACCTACTTTTTCAAATATTTCACGGGTGTAAGCAATGTTTGCTCCATTGCACATATTTGGTTTTTTCAAAAACATGGCGCAGGCTCCAGAGCCAATTAAACTGGCAAATTCTATGATTTGAATCGAATTCCAAAACGATTTTTCATCGGTGAAAGTAACGGGAGAACTGATAAATTTTGCATCCGTTTCTTTAAATTTTAGTTCGATGGAAGCTAACCAATTCTCTGAAACGCTACAATCGCCATCGGTTGTAATTATTAATTCGCCAGCGGCAATTTCAATGCTTTTCTGAATGGCTCTTTTTTTCGGAGAATTGCCTTTTTCGTTCAAAATATTCAGCAATTTCAATTCGTATTTTGCAATTTCTTGAAAATTCAACACGATATTTTCCGTATTATCCGTCGAACCATCATTGGCAATAATAACTTCAAAATTACTAAATGGATAGTGCTGCTTATTTAAGTCGTTCAGAAGTTTAAGGATGTTAGCTGACTCATTTCTAACGGGTACAATTACGGTCAATTTTGTATCTTTTTGGCTAATAGTGGTGGCTTTTAAATGCTTCATTTTTTGCCAAGTAAATATTAATACGAGGTTAAATATTGAATACAATATGTTGATGATCAGGATGATATACATTTATAAAGATTTCAAATTGTTTTATCCCGCAAATATTCATAAAGGTCTAAGTGACGATTAAAAATAGTTTTTCAGAAAAATACTTGTTTTAGCATTTGTTTCGTCCTTATCTTGCGTTATGTCAGAAAAAAAGGAAAAAATAATCTTAGGAGTTGACCCAGGAACTCGATTTATGGGCTACGGTGTGATTTTAACACAGGGCGATAGCATGAAAGTTTTGCAATATGGCGTCATCAATTTGAGCAAATATACAACGCAAGGCATCAAATTAAAGAAAATATTTGATAGAATTATTGGAATTATCGAAGAATTCTCACCCGATGAAATGGCCATTGAAGCTCCTTTTTTTGGGGTAAACGTGCAGTCGATGTTGAAATTGGGAAGAGCTCAAGGGGTTGTGATGGCTGCCGCCTTATCAAGGGAAATTCCTATTGTTGAATACTCTCCCAAAACCGTAAAACAGTCGGTTACTGGCAATGGAAATGCTTCAAAAGAACAAGTTGCCCACATGCTTGACCAATTATTGAAGATGAAATTAGATGCCAAAATGTTTGATGCCACCGATGCTTTGGGCATTGCCGTTTGTCATCATTTTCACGGTACGAGTGTTATGGCAACCATGAAAGGCACAAAAAAAGGTTGGGGCGCTTTTGTGAATGAAAACCCTGAGAGGATAAAATGAATAGATAATTGACAATTAATAATTAACAGTTTTCAAAAGCAATTTGTGAAAAATAAAGTTCCTTTTCTATCTTGGAGAAACTTCCTAAAAAAATTATTTTTGGGAAAAGCTACTTTCGTTATCTTAGTTATCAATTGTTCATTATCAATTATCAATTGTACCGCTCAACTATCTAATAAACAAGGTATTAGTACGATTGGCATTCGTCCTTCGGGAACCTTATTTACTTTTGGACTACCACAAACATCAACCATTCCACAAGGTTTTCAACAAGGGGTTTTCAATTATTCTCCCTTCCCTTTTACGGTTTTTCCAATCAATGCTTCGACCAATAATCAAGGAACAACGCAATTTTCTGGATTAATTGGTTCGTTTGATTTGGGCTTAAATATTTCAAAATTATTGCAAAATGATCGGATTTTAAAGGGCGAAATTGGCCTTTATTACGCTTGTATTCCGCACAGTTATTCGGTCAAAAATGACTATCAATTTAATCTAAATAACAAAGAAGCAACCATTTGGCAAAATACAGTTAGCTATTCGGGGCTTTCGGCAAGTATCACTTATACGTCAAAATCACGAGGACGAAGACTTTGGGGTGAAGCCAGAAATTACGCTCAATTCGGACTAAGGACAATGAATTATTTAGACAAATCGGCTGAAAATCAGGAGGATTGGGTTTTTAATGGTCGTGGATTTAAGATTCAAAGTGAGGTGGTTAATCGAAAATCTATCCTTGCTTTTATCGAAATTGGGAAAACCTATTGGCGACGAGCGGATGATATGCGGTCGTTGGATATGGGTATCCGTGTAGGCATTCCAACGGGTTATTTTGTGTCAAATACCATTACGGGATTCAATAATAATCAACCAACTGGAGCCAGTAATTTTCAAGAAAATGGAGCGTATATCGGCTTTCAAATGTCTTATAATTTGCCAATAAAAAGATTGCAGAAGTCTTCTTTTACTGGACAAAAAGCGGATAAAATATATTGCGAAATGGAACGAAAAGTTATTATTAAACATACTTATCAAGTCAAAACGGATGAAATAACGCTTGAGCTTTTTGACCATGAAAACGAGGATGGCGATATTGTTTCCGTCTGTTTTAATGGACAATATATACTTGAAAAATACAAGCTACTGAATAAACCTAAACAATTGAAAATCAAACTATTACCTTACCATAAAAACATTTTAACGGTCTTTGCGAACAACACGGGTAAAGAAGGAGCAAATACCTCAGCGATTCGGTTTATGTTGAATGGAAAAATGGAAGAACTCATTTTATATGCCGATAAAAAGGAATCTGAAGGGGTTGAATTTGTTTTTTGAGGGTTCGAGTTAAATTTGGTATTATTGTAAGAAAAAATAATTAAAAACTAAATCCATAACATGAAATTATTCCCAATTTTGGCATTTATATTTTGCCTAATTTCTTCAAAATCCTCTTCACAAGTGCTGCCAACAACTCGTCAAATCCAGTGGCAACAAATGGAAACCACCATGTTTGCCCATTTTACCGTCAATACATTTACCGATAAAGAATGGGGAGACGGCACAGAATCGCCTTCTATTTTCAATCCCACTAATTTTGATGCGCATCAGTGGACGAAAGCCGCCAAAGACGCTGGGTTCAAAATGATTATTCTTACAGCCAAACATCACGATGGTTTTTGTTTATGGCCTTCAAAATACACCTATCATTCTGT
The DNA here is from genome assembly GCF_964672035.1 of Arcicella sp. Classification (NCBI taxonomy): domain Bacteria; kingdom Pseudomonadati; phylum Bacteroidota; class Cytophagia; order Cytophagales; family Flectobacillaceae; genus Arcicella; species Arcicella sp. Next base: position 25,006 of record NZ_CBABQS010000027.1, on the reverse strand, counting down.
AAAAAATAGTCCTTGGAAAAGTGGTAAAGGTGACGTTGTGAAAGATGTGTCCGATGCTTGTCGTGAAGCTGGACTAAAATTTGGCGTATATCTTTCACCGTGGGATAGACATGAACCTTCTTATGGAACAGACACTTACAACAATCATTATAAAAATCAGCTCAGAGAATTATTAAGCAATTATGGCGAAATCTCGGAAGTGTGGTTTGATGGAGCAAAGGGCGAAAATGCTAAAAATATGTCGTATGATTTTCAAGGATATTGGGATATTGTCCGCCAATTACAGCCCAATGCGGTTATGTTTTCGGATATTGGTCCAGATGTACGTTGGGTTGGAAATGAATCGGGTTTTGCGGGTGAAACTTGCTGGTCAACTATCACAACCACTGGAATGGCGATTGGCAATGCTGATTCAAAATACTTAAATACGGGTGATGCCAACGGAAAGTCGTGGATTACGCCCGAATGTGACGTATCTATCCGTAAAGGCTGGTTTTATCATGAATCTGAAAACAATACGGTGAAAACTCCTGCTCAATTGGTGGAATTATATTATAAGTCTGTTGGTAGAAATGGCGTATTTTTATTAAATATTCCTCCGAATAGAAATGGGCTTTTAGAAGAAACGGATGTTAACTCTATCAAAGAAATGCGGTCGATTTTGAACGAAACATTTGAAAAAAATCTTGCTAAAAATACAGCAGTTTCTTTGCTTACCGATAAGAAATTAGAGACGAGTATTCCGTTACACATTGGGCAAATTTGGGAATTAAATTTCAAACAAAATGTTCAATTTGACCGAATTTCATTACAAGAAAATATCAGTAAAGGGCAGATGATTGAGTCATTATCTATTCAATATTGGGATGGAGCGGGTTGGCAAAACCTTTGTAACGCTACCACGGTAGGCTATAAAAAATTATTGAAGACAAATCTGGTGGAAACCTCAAAAATTAGGATGAAAATTCACAAAGCCAAAGGAATAATAAATCTGGCAGAAATTGGTTTTTATAAAGCCTCAGCGAGGGAGTAGAATATTAGCCCACCGATGAGAAGGATTTAACTAATTTACACGGATTTTTATTTCCAATCTGTGTAAATTAGTTATGGAGAATGACATCACTTATAGAAACTGGAACTTTCCAAAAATTTAAAACCTTCGGAAAGTTGAGCCAAATTACTAAATTTTACCTCTAATAAGTTATTATTTCACATTCTATAATTTATGATAATTGCTCAAAAGCTTCATCAACGCTCTTCACAGGCAATTGGCAAGTTTTATGATAACAAACAAAAATCAAGGTTTCATCAAGTTTTGAGGTTCTATTTGCTAATAAAGGCAATTGACTTGCATTTTCAGTTCCACTCAAGATTTTATTAGGATAATACCGTGAGTCAATTTCTTTTCTAAATTGGAGAAAATCTTTTCCAACCAAAGCAATTTCTGCCGTTGGGAAAACCATTTGCGTAGCCAAACACGCCCAATTTGTTAGATAATCGACATTTTTAGTTAAAAGGTCTTTCATCTTGGCAAGCATTAATTTTGACAATTCCATAAAATCTTCTCTATCCAAAATTAATCCTAAAGTATAAAGATTCCGTGCCATCATCGAATTAGAGGCAGGAATTACATTATCAAAAATCTCCTTTTTACGCACAATTAAATTCTCTGCATTTTTATCGGTAAAGAAAAATAATTGGTCATCTTCATCCCAAAAATTTTGACAAACATAAAGCGATAATTTTTCGGCAAGATGTAACCAGTTTTCATCAAAAGTAGCTTGGTAAAGGTTCAAATATGCCTCAATTACCGTTGCATAATCTTCCAAAAAACCTTGAATTTTGGTTTCGCCATTTTTATAACTGTGCGATAATACCTTGCCTTTTAAGAAATTATCCTTGATAAAATGAGCATTTTGTAAGGCTAAATCTAAGAAATCCTGTTCGCCAAAAGCACGATAAGCATCCACTAATCCTTTGAGCATCAAACCATTCCAAGAACAAAGAATTTTATCATCCAAACCTGGGCGAATTCTTTCCGCTCGTTTTACTAACAATTTTTGAATATTATCATACTGACCCGAATTTAAAATAGCCTGATTTTTCCAAGGAATATTTACGCCGTGTTCCCAATTTCCCTGTTCAGTTACCTGATAAATTTTACAAAATTCTTCCGATTCATCACCCAAAATTTCATCAATTTCTGATTTTGTCCAAACGTAAAATTTACCTTCAACTCCCTCAGAATCAGCATCAAGAGCGGAATAAAATCCTCCTACAGGACTGGTCATTTCTCTTTTTAACCAGCCGATTGTTTCATAGACGGTTTCTTTATAAAGTTGCTCCCCAGTAAATGTGTATGCCTCCGAATACAAACTGACCAATTGTCCATTATCGTAAAGCATTTTCTCAAAATGTGGGCAGAACCATTCACCATCCACCGAATAACGAGCAAAACCTCCACCCAATTGGTCATAAATTCCGCCGATTGCCATTTTATTAAGCGTCAATTTCAAATGATTTATCGCTTTTTCATCCTGTTTTAAATGCGCATAACGCATCAAAAACTGCCAAATAGAAGGCATTGGAAATTTTGGACTTCTTTCAAAACCACCCCAATCTTCATCAAAAGTTTGGGCGAGTTTTTGATACATTTTGTCTAAATCATCTTGCGTAAATACCTGATTTTCAAAGATTAAACCGTACTTATCCGATTCTTTAAATAGCATATTTTCGGTAAACCCTTCCGCTGATTTTTGCAGTTCATCTTGATGATTTACAAATCCATTATTAACCGATTTTAGTAATTGCATCCAGTTTTCTTTCGGGAAATACGTCCCTCCATAAAAAGGTTTTCCATCGGGCATCAAGAAAACATTAAGAGGCCAACCCCCATGCACGCCCATCGCTTGAACAGCATCCATGTAAATAGCATCAATATCTGGACGTTCTTCTCGGTCAATTTTTATATTTACAAAATGTTGATTCATAACCTGAGCAACCTCCTCTTTTTCAAAACATTCGTGTTCCATCACATGGCACCAATGACAGGCAGAATAGCCAATACTAACCAGAATGGGCTTATTTTCGGTTTTTGCTTTTTCCAAAGCCTCCTCTCCCCACGCAAACCAATCAACAGGATTTTGGGCGTGTTGTAATAAATAAGGTGATGTTTCTTTTTGTAAACGATTCATTTGAAATTATGAATTATGAGTGATGAATTATGAAGGATACTATTGATACACAGCTCCGAAAATTAGAAATTTCCTGATGTTTTGATTTGGTTCTGTTAAAGGCAAGAAATTCCGTACCTTTGTATGCAAATTATAACAATTTTATGACTTTCAGCGAATTAAATCTTAACAGACAACTCTTAAACGCCCTCGAAGATTTAGGGCTTGATACCCCCACTGCCATTCAAGAAAAAGTATTTTCAACGGTAATGTCGGGGAAAGATGTCTGCGGAATTGCACAAACAGGTACGGGTAAAACTTTTGCTTATTTATTGCCTTGTTTACGCCAATTCCAGTTTTCAAAAATAAAAAACCCACAAATATTAATTATCGTTCCTACTCGTGAATTGGTCGTTCAGGTGCTTGAAGAAGTACAAAAATTGACTAAATACATGAGTGTAATTTCGGTTGGCGTTTACGGAGGTGTGAATCTTCGTCCACAGGCTGCGGAAGTTGCAGCGGGTGCCGATTTGATTGTTGGAACCCCGGGAAGAATCGTTGATTTGCTTTCTACGGGTATTTTAAAGCCTAAATCTATCAAGAAATTGGTGATTGATGAGTTTGATGAAATGCTCAATTTGGGCTTCCGTGCGCAATTGAAAAGCATTTTCGACCGTTTGCCCGAACGTCGTCAAAACCTTTTATTTTCAGCTACCTTGAATCAAGATGTTGAGGTATTAATTGAGGCGTATTTTAATGATTTGGAAAGAATTGAGGCAACGCCAGTTGGAACACCTTTAGAAAATATTTCTCAGTCATATTACGACGTTCTGAATTTTAATACGAAGGTAAATCTCTTGAAATTATTGTTCAACGAAAATGAAGAGATGAATAAAGTGTTAGTATTTGTTTCGACAAAACACTTAGCCGACATGGTTTTTGAGCAATTGGAGAATGTATTTGGAGAATCTATCAAAGTAATTCACTCAAATAAAGCCCAGAATCACCGTTTTGCGGCCGTTGATGATTTTGAATCGGGAAAATGCAGAATTTTAGTCGCTACTGATGTGATTGCAAGAGGTCTGGATGTAGCGGAAGTTTCGCACGTTATCAATTTTGATGTACCTCCTATCTCAGAAAGTTACGTACATAGAATTGGTAGAACGGGTCGGGTTGGTAGAAAAGGGATTGCTATATCCTTCGTGATTGAGCGTGAAAAGGAGTTTTTAGTAGAAATTGAAAAATTGATGAATTATTCAATTCCAAAGGTTGAAATACCTGATAATTTAGAAATAAACACCCAAATGTTATTGGATGAATTACCGAAAGAATATACCAAAGCAATTGAAGTAAAAGCACCAAAACGAGAAGGAGCAGGAGAAGCATTTCACGAAAAATCAGAGAAAAATAGTAAAGTAAACGTGAGAAGAAGTCACTCGGCGGAAATGAAAATAAAGTATGGTCGCTCGTATAAAAAACCCGAATCTAAATAAAGTCATTTAATAATTATTGGATTAACGCTGGCTGGGTTTTGAACCCAGCCAGCATTTTTTGTAATTTCCTCTTAAATTTGTGCGGTTCGATTGCAAATCATCGCAGCGGTGAACCGTCAGTGTCATCTGTGTCCCATTTCACGCTGCCCGATTTTACTTTCCGCCATTAAACAACGAATAATCTCCACATTCCTCCAAAACCTGTTTTTGGTATTTTGTATTTTGATATTTTGAATACAGGATTTTAAAATATTCAGAATAGTTAGTAGTTCTAACTATATCCATTCTTGCTTGAAAAACCTCTGGCGTTTCATCGGGATTAGATTCTTGAAGCGAAATGAAAACTCCATAAGCATCTCTTTCACACAAAGCCGCACCAAAACACGCCTTCGCTGCCAATTCTTGATTATTCGATTTTGATGCTATTATGAAAAATTCTTTTGCTTTATTCGCTTGGAAATAATCACCGTCATAATTGCTTTTTGAATAACTATTAACCTCTCCACTACTCCAAGAATGTCTCCTCAAAATCCAAGAATTCCCTTCATGTGTGGTGTTATACGTACCACAGCCCAATAAATAAGCACTTTCTGCATCGCTTGGATTGGCTTTTAATTTTGCTTCTAAGTCCGCAATCTTTTTGGCAAAAGTATAGGGCGTGTCATTCAAATTCTTTTTATTGGCATCATATTTTGTGGAAATATAAAGAGGGTCTTCGTCAAAATATTTCCATTCGTCATTTTTCCAAACACTTGGAGAAACCTTTCCAAATGCTTCAGCGGCTGTGGCATAATTGGCTTCGTCCATGGCTCGTCTCCCCATGAGTACGTATAAATCGTCATTATCAAAACCTACTAATTTCTGCAAATCTTTATCAAAATCCGATTTATTCCCTTCCGAAAAATAGGCAGTAACCTTTTCAATCGTTGCTAAAGAGGTAGTATCTTCAATCAAAAACATATCTTTTTGCGACTCAAAACCGCCGTATTCTTGACTACTATTGTTTTGGTAAGTCGTCAGCATTGTCAATAAATATGCCTTTGCCACCGCATGAGGGGCATTTGCAAAACCTTGATTCTCCTCTTTTTTATTTGAGCAACTCGACAACCATCCACCTTTACTTTCCGTTTTTTGAACAGCAGATATTCCCCGATATTTTGCCGATAAAATTTTGCACGATTCAACTACCGCATTACTGATTCTGAAATCTTTGGGTTTGGCGAAATTGGCTAAAATGGGTAAAAATGCAGCTTCGATTTCTGGCGTAATTACTTCTGATTTTTTAGAAATTATCAGCAATTCCTGTAATAAAATTTGATTTTCAAGTGCTTGGTTGGTGGTTTTAATGGCTTTTGCTTGGGTCAAAAATTCCTCAGATTTTGCGTAATCTCCTTGCACGTATTCCATATAAGCAGAGGCCGTTTGCCAAAATCCAGTTTTGGGAAGAACTTGATTATCAGTACATTTAACAGAAAATTCTTTTAGTTTTGTCCAATAATCTGTTGCCTTTTCTTGTTCCGACTTCACAGTTTTTTTCGTTTCATCGTCGTTATATTCTGAATACATTTGGTCGTAATAAAATTTTTCATTTTTATTAATTTCACGAGCCATAATCAATTCAATCATTTGATTTTTAGGGTCGAGTTCAACCATTTTTTCCAACATGGGCAAGGCATCAACGCCTGGTTTTATACCCGCAAAAGCATAAAGTGAGGCTTTTTCGTGGTCATTTTTACAAAATTTAATTGCCTCCTCTGGAAAACCTCCAATCCGATAACGCACCAAAATATCCGCTTGATTTCTATGAGATTTACTCTTTTCAGCAACTCTTGAAAAGTCATAATATGCCTCCACAGAATCGCCCAAAGCAATTTCAGATTCCGCTTTTCGCATCAATGCCCAATCTGAAATAAATGATTTATCTTTAATCGGAAGCAAATTATTATTGAAAAATGTGATGGCTTCTTGATATTTTTTTGCCTTTGAAAGTGTCTTAACCATTTGAAAAGCAATACGTTCTTTCAAAAAATCATGTTTCGCACGCCCAAATAATTGCGTTAATATCTTAATATCATTTACAGGATATTCTATGGATTTCGTCTCTCCATCCATATTTAATAAAGCTTCTTCTTTTTTCTCCACTTTTTGAACAAAAACCAAATAATCAATTGCCAACTGGTTTTTGTAGCTTTTGAAATAGGTTTGCAAATCAGAACCGACAATTGACTTATATACCCCACTTTGAATTTCTTTTTCAGCGATTTTACCTTCACAATATTTTACCCAAGCCTGTAAATTTTCAACTTCGGTAAGATCGGTTGTATCGTCGACAGAAGTTTGTCCTTCGCCTTCATTATCATTATAAAAAATCATGGGTGTATAATGATATTTTTGATTTTCAGCCGTTGCATTTGAACTTTCAGGCATGAAAAAACTCATAAATTCATCATAATCCGCCATACCTGGCCCACAGGCAAGAAGGGTGAATATGGCAAAGATTTTAACGGAGCGTTTCGTGAATGTAAAGTAGTTTTTGGATTTGGTCATTGGAGTAAGTGGTAAGGCTTTTTTCGTCTAAATGATATAAAGCAAATGTAAGTTTTTCGTTTGATATTTTCTCTAAAATTAATGCAGAACCTGCTAAAACTTCTTCAAAATCAGAATTCTCGCATCGGAATATATCGCCTTTCCGAATTGAAAAATTATTAAAAATACCATCATTTTTTGCTTCAAATAATTGATTATTAGACAATTGAGTAAAGTTAGCATTATTTTTCAATTCCTCTGAACCCAAGTTATTCACAAAAAACAAAAAATGATTATTTCTAAAAATGACCGTCCAGTGAAAAATGGGCATTACCACATCGAGCGGTTTAGGATAATTTTCTAATCGTTGGATATATTGCTTCAAAACCGATGTAGAGTAGATGGAGTTTTGCGTTTCTGGATTCCGCCAGTCGCTCATGTTATAGCACATCAACATTCCTCTGTCCACGGGAGGAACACCCGTTTTTTCAAAGAATTTTACCTGATGCAAACGAATCGTTGCGGAAAGCAAAATATTGTTTTTTCTGATGATTTTTAAAAATCGAAAATATTTGCGTTTCGTCAAAAGCGTCCAATCACAATCTATTTGAATTTCTGCGTTTTTTTGCTTGGACATTTTTGAAATTTTCTCAAAAATAGCGCTGGCTAAACTATCAATTTCAGCTTCAGGAAGATTTACAAAGGTTTGATTTGTGATGAAAACAACGGGAATAATTTGGCAAAAATCGGGTAGATTTTCGGCAAATTGAATTGGAGCAACCAATTGAGGTTTACACTTTTGAGGATTCCACGAAATATCAAAAAACTTAACGTACAGTTTCTTAATTTGGTTATCTTTCAAAGTATTTCTCTCAAACTCAGAAAGTTTAAAACTTGATTTCCAAAAATAAAAAGCGGGTTCTGTGAGTTTTTGCTTAGATTTTTGACAGGAAATCGTTAAAATACAAAGAAAAATAATTGCCATAAATTTAATTTTCATAGAATTATTATCTTTTTAATAACATTTTTATCACCTTCCGAATATTGCAAAAAATAATTCCCAGAAGCTAATTTCAACTCATAATTTTGTTTTCGAGTAGTACCATTAAATGATTGCGATAAAATTTCTCTTCCCAAAAAATCGACAATTCTCAAGTTTCCAGTCAGAAAATTATCCCCAAAATATTCAAACGTAAAACTGCCTTTGTTAGGATTGGGATACAATGAATAATTGGTTTGCAAATCTGGAATTTGGAATTTACAGAGAAACGTTTCTTTCCCTTTCAATTGGATTTTCTGACTCCAACCACCATAACTAACTTCCAAATTCGTGGTTTCATTGTCGTTCGCAAACTCATTGATGGCCGCAATTAATATTTCATTGCCTTTCAAAACGCCCCGCCAAATTGGGTCACGGTCTTGAAAATGTTGGTAAGCTGATTTTGGGATGATGAGTCGATAATTACCCGTAAAAAAGTCCTTAAACAACGATAATCTGTACAATGAATTTACGTAGGTTTCGTATCTCGAATAATTCAAACTATCAGGATTGATAGGGCCTTCCCAAAGCCAAATTCCTTTTGCTCCCGAGAAAAAAGGCATAATTGCCTGCGCTTCAATCAAATGTTTTTTGATGGATTGATTGTACCCATAATTAGAATTTGCCTGACATTTATTGTACGACAGCCACTCGAAAAGCATAATATCTTTGTTACTTCGAGCCACATTTGCCTCTACTTGAAAAAGCTGATAGGCAATGTTTGGATATTCTTTTATCAAACCGTATTCATAACAAAAATAAGCCGATGGAGCTAAGAAATTATTCTGAGTGTAAAACTCCCCTCCTACTTTTTTACTGACCGAATCAATCATATAATAATTCAGAACTTTATCGCTCGTTTGCCATTCTTGCCAAGTATAATTCAAGGGAAATTCAGTATTTTTTATGGGTGCATCTGAATAAGAAGCAAATTGAGTTGTGTTAGGTATTCCATTGTTTTTAAGGTACTTAATAGGTTCTGCATAAATTTTTGCTAAGTCTTTTTTGTATCTTTCCGTAAAATCAATATCCGATAATTTACGGTATTGAATGGGTAAAGTTGTATCGGCTTTTAAGAAACGAATGGCTGCATCGGTAGGAATTTCACGCTCCACATCCAGCATTAAAATATCCAGATTGGGCATCGCTTTCCCCTGCGTATCCGTGAACATATCCGCCATTTCACGCACTTCTCTTCGCCATTTTTCTTGGTATTTTTGTAAATCATTCGCCCAAGGACTTTCAATTTCATACCACGGTTGTCCTCTCAAACTGGCAGTCCCACCCCACAGAACGGCACGATTCTTTCGAGGTAAATTCATATCAGCGGGTGTAACATTTGCTAAATGTGAAAAACCATGTTTCAGCGGTAATTGGAGAGAATCTCTAAATCTTGGACCCGTATAAATAACCTTGAATGGCAACGAAAACTCAGCAAATTGTTGCCAATTAATAACGCCATTTTGAGTAGAAGGCGTATATTTGGTTGTGTTTTGACAGTCAGATTGTCCAAAAGACTGAGCGCACACGAATATTAAGCAGAAAATAAAATACTTTTTTATCACGTTTAGAAGATAAATGTCTGACATTCATCAATTAAAATTTTTAAATTTGTACTGAAAAACAAAAGAACGAGATGAGACACTTCAAATTACTTTTAATATTTTTGATTTCAATGAGCGTTTTTTCATGTGCTAAAGATGAAAATACCAATCCTTCCTTGACAGAAGAAGAAAAAATAAAAATTGAAGCGGCTCAAAAGGTTGAAGCCATCAAATCTTCGGAATGGATTATCAGTGGTTTTACTACCGCCGATAATACGCCCATCGACCCAGCATTATTTTCGGGTGATGCAAAATTCATTGACCAATTAACCTACATTTTTGATAATACGGGGATTGTTCGTTCGTATGATAAAGTTTCAAAACAAGCACAAGCCTACGGAACTTGGGGACTTATTGAAAACTCTACAAAATTAGAAATAAATATTCAAGGATTTAAAGGAACCTTCGCAGTAATTGAATTGTCGAAGTTAAAAATGATTCTTAGAAATAATATAAAATATAATAATCTCGAAATTCCAGTAAATATGGTTTTCATACCCTTGAAATAATTACAAAATTTTAATTTAAGGATAAATACCTTACAAATTATGTACAAACATTTATCGCTCGTTTTGGAGCCTGAAATTGCTTTTGATGAAGTCAATTTCAACACGCATATTCATACATTACTTCAATTTCCAGCAAATGCAGATGCTTTAATTCGTCCCCTCAAACGTTCAATTGATGCTCGTGGGCGACAAGTAAAAGTAAATGTTGAGTTAGAAGTTTTTATGGATGAAATTCCTACTCCTGTTATTGCTTTCAAAAAAAACTATTCCAGCGTTTCAAATGCCAAGCAAGCCATCATTGTTGGGGCAGGTCCTGCGGGTCTTTTTGCAGCTTTAAGGCTAATAGAATTAGGCATTAAACCAATTTTGTTGGAAAGAGGCAAAGACGTTAGGGCAAGGAGGCGAGATTTGGCGGCCATCAACAAAGACCACATTGTAAATCCCGAATCAAATTATTGTTTTGGCGAAGGCGGTGCTGGAACATATTCCGACGGAAAACTTTATACCAGAAGTAAAAAAAGAGGCGATATTAGAAGGGTTCAAGAAATTTTAGTAGCTCACGGAGCAACTGAAGAAATTCTCGTGGATGCTCACCCACATATCGGCACAAATAAATTGCCTCAATTGGTCGCAGAACTACGTGAAAGCATTTTATCATCGGGAGGAGAAGTTCATTTTGACACTAAAGTGGTTGATTTTATCATTCAAAATAACGAGATAAAAGGTGTTATATTAGCAAACGGAAACGAAATTTCTGGTATTGGCGTCATTTTAGCAACGGGTCATTCGGCACGAGATATTTTTGAATTATGTCAGAAAAAAAACGTATTAATTGAATCCAAACCTTTTGCGATGGGCGTACGTATTGAACATCAGCAAAGTTTGATTGATTCATTACAATACCATCAGCCAGAACGGGGAAAATATCTGCCCGCTGCGTCGTATAGTTTGGTAAGACAAACTTATTTTAAAGGAGTGCAACGAGGCGTGTTTTCTTTTTGTATGTGTCCAGGAGGCTTTATTGTTCCTTCGGCTACGGCCCCAGGAGAGTTAGTTGTGAATGGAATGTCACCGTCTCGGCGTGATTCTAAATTTGCCAATTCAGGGATGGTTGTAGCGATTAATGAAGTAGATTTACAACCATACAAGCATTTTGGCGCATTGGCAGGTTTGCAATTGCAGAAAGAATTGGAACAAAAAGCGTGTAAAATGGCGGGTGGAGGTCAAACTGCACCAGCCCAATTAGTGGGAGATTTTATTCAAAGTAAAGTCTCAAAGTCTATGTTGGATACTTCTTATCAACCTGGTTTATTATCTTCGGATATGATGGATATTTTACCCAACTTTATTGGTAAACCCTTGCAAGAAGGCTTAAAACTATTTGGACAAAAAATGAGAAATTATGCCTCAAATGAAGCCCAAATTATCGGAATAGAGAGTAGAACTTCTTCGCCCGTGAGAATTCCAAGGGACAAAGAAACCTTAGAACACGTTGAAATAAAGCGGCTTTTTCCTTGTGGTGAAGGGGCAGGTTACGCTGGCGGTATCATGTCGGCAGCAATGGATGGCGAAAGATGTGCGGAGAAATTAGTAGAATATTATCGTTAATAACATAAATGATTGATTTCGTCAATTTTATAGAGAAACTTAAAACACGACTTAACGAACCATTACCTGGCAGTTCTGCTCATGATAAAATGGCTTCAGAATCCCGTCTGAAGTTAAAAATGGCCTCTCCCAATGAGAGGACACGGGAGAGTGCGGTTTTAATTTTATTCTATCCTTCTGAAAATCAAGTATTTATTCCCTTAATTCTACGTCCTCAGTACGATGGCGTACACGGGGGACAAATGGCATTCCCAGGAGGCAGAGCTGAAAAAGAAGATGAAAATTTAATTAGAACTGCCTTACGTGAAGCACAAGAAGAAATTGGTGTGAGGGTTTCGGATGTTAAAATTTTAGGGAAATTAACGAAATTATACATCCCACCTTCAAATTTTTATGTGCAACCCGTGGTTGGATACATGAATCGCAAACCAGACTTTTTCCCTGACCCACGGGAAGTTGATAAAGTTATTGAAATAGCCCTTTCTGATATTCATAACCCTAAAATCATAGGACGTAAAGTATTGAATGTCAGAGGTGTAGAAATTGACACTCCCTTTTATGATATTTTAGAAACCACTGTTTGGGGAGCTACTGCTATGATGATTGCTGAACTTTTGATGGTGATTGATTCGATAGAAAACCCGTAACCGTTTAATAATTATAAGTAATAAATTAACTAAAACATTTTCTACCTACTTAAATTTGCAAATGTTTTGTATTTGAAATTTCGCTTTAAACCTCAACTAACGCATGAATTCTGTCAATTTTTCCTTTCTTAATAAATTTTCAGTCTTTGCCATTTTTATTATTATTTCAATCTTTTATATCGTTTGTTACAAATTTTCCTACAATTTTTTTTATCAAGATGACTTTCATTTACTTCGTTTTGTAACCATTTTTGAAGACGATTCGATAAATTTTCAAGAAAAACTCAATGCCCTTTATAACCAACACAACGAACACCGCATTATATTTCCGAGGTTATTTGTCTTGCTGGATTATTACATTCAAGGGTATTTAGATTGGAAATTACTTAATGTTTTCTCTGCCTTATACTATTTGGGGATTTTTACTTTTTTTGCCTTAATCATTAAAAAATTAAACCTCGCTGATTGGTACATTCTCCCCGTAGCCCTACTCATTTTTCAGCCGTCTGCCTACCAAAATTATTATTGGACTATTTCTATACTTCAACAAGTAGGTAATGTATTTTGGGCGATGTTTTTATTTTATAGTTTAATCTATTTTCAACCCAAAAACTTTTGGATTTCTCTGCTTTTAATCATCGTTCTAACGTTTACCCACGGCAATGGTTTATTTGCTTTTGGCGTAGGAGGTTTATTACTATTTTTGCAAAAAAGGTTCAAACAATTAATCATTTGGATTATCTTGATGGTGGTAGTTGCGGCTTTTTATTTTCATGGATATTACACCGCACAAAATTCAAATATCGCTGGAAGTTTGAGCACTCCTATTCGACTGATTGGTTGTTTTGGCGGATTTTGGGGTGGTTTTATTTACGATTTATTTAAAAATAAGCACCAAGTAATCATTACTATTTTGGGAGGTTTATTGATATTTACCCTCTTAGCAATCATCAATTTAAATTTAGTTTTAACTTCTTTATTTAAAAATTTTCAAACTAAATTCCAGAAGTATTTTCCTCAAGAAAACCTATTTTTGTTTGCCTGTTTTCTATATTTATCAATCACCGCTGCCTTAGTTGCGTTGAGTCGTTCATGGACATCCATCGAAGCTGGATATCAAAATAGATATTTGCATAATTCCGTGATTGCGTTGGTATTGCTGTACGTCACAATTTTACATTATAAATCAACTAATTTTATAAAAATTGTAGGGTTATTAATGCTTATTTTTGGGCTGTTATTCAATATTTATGCTTGGTATTCTAATTATGAATTACTATGTTTTCAAAGAGAATCTCAAGAAGCTGATGCGGTGAATTACCAAAATAATAAAATATCGATCGTGAATGACAAATTATTTAATCAAAATATTGCTGCCATTTTGGAACAATCTTATGACAAAAAAATAAGTATTTTCCCAAAAAGTGATTTACAAAATGCCATCAGTAATTTGGATAAAATAACCGTAGAAAAGCCAGTTTTTCATTCAATCGTCATTCAAAAAGATTCATTGTTAGAATTCAACATTGCTAACTCTCATTACAGCACCATTTACTATTTAACTAATTTCTCCTTGCCGTACGAAGGTGATGTTTATATCATCCTCAAATCTCCCCAAAACACCTTCATTAGTGCTACCAGTCATCGTAGAAATAGTAAGGTCAATCTTCTCAAAAGAGGTCAATTTTTTACGGATGGTTTTATGACAACTATTCCTACCGATGCAATGCCTAAAAACGAGTATCAGGTGGGTATTTTGCAAAACGTAAAAAATCATTTCATTTACTTACCAACGAAATATATAATTCTGACTCGATGATGTTTCAGATTCCTAAATTTTTTCCTTCATTATTTTTTTTGTAAATTAGGGTTCTATTGTTCGTAAACGCAGTTTTACGAATCACCATTAAGTTAAAAAACAGAAGGAATTAGCATATCAATGGAAAACAAAACCCAGCCAGAAGATTTAGAAGATAATATTATCAATTTACCCCCTGAAGATGGCCTACATGAACAAGTTGCCGTAGCAGGATTATACGAAAATTGGTTCTTAGAATACGCATCTTATGTAATTTTAGAACGGGCAGTCCCTGCCGTAGAAGACGGCCTTAAACCAGTACAACGACGAATTCTCCATGCTTTAAAGGAAATGGACGATGGTCGTTTCAATAAAGTTGCCAACGTGATCGGGCAAACGATGCAATATCATCCCCACGGAGATGCGTCCATAAACGATGCGATGGTCAACATGGGTCAGAAAGATTTGGTGTTTGATTGTCAAGGAAACTGGGGAGATTATCGCACGGGAGATGGTGCGGCGGCGGCTCGTTATATTGAGGTTCGATTGTCAAAATTTGCGTCTGACGTAATTTTCAATCCACAAACTACCGAATGGCAACTTTCTTATGATGGTCGTAAACGTGAACCGGTTTCGCTTCCCGTAAAATTTCCTTTGTTACTCGCACATGGCGTAGAAGGAATTGCCGTAGGACTTTCGACGAAAATTATGCCTCATAATTTCGTAGAATTGATTGAAGCATCTATCAATGTCCTCAAAAATAAACCTTTCGAGTTATATCCAGATTTTCTTACGGGTGGTTATGTTGATGTTTCTAATTATCAAGATGGAAACCGTGGAGGTAAAATTAGAGTAAGAGCAAAAATTGAAGAATTCGACAAAAAAACGTTGATCATCAAGGATATACCTTTTTCAACTACCACCACCAATTTGATTGAATCAATCATCAAAGCGAATGATAGTGGTAAAATCAAAATCAAAAAGGTAATTGATAACACCGCAAAAGATGTTGAAATTCAAGTTCAATTAGCCCCTGGAGTTTCTCCAGATGTAACGATTGATGCCTTGTATGCCTTTACGGATTGCGAGGTTTCAATTTCTCCCAATGCCTGCGTTATTATTGCTGACAAACCACATTTTGTGGGCGTTACCGAAATTTTAAAGACTTGTACACAACAAACCGTTCGACTATTGGAACGTGAATTGGAAATACGAAGAGATGAATTGATGGAACGTTTATTATTCAGTTCTCTCGAAAAAATCTTTATAGAAAATAGAATTTACCGTGATATTGAGGAATGTGAGACGTTTGAAAAGGTAATAAAAACCGTCGATTTAGGTTTAGAACCCTACAAACCACAATTCTACCGTGAAATTGTGGAAGAGGATATTTTGAAACTTTTAGAAATCAGAATCAAAAGAATTTCAAAATTTGATGCTTTCAAAGCGGATGAATTAATGAAAAGATTGCAAGATGAATTGGCAGAAGTGCTTGATAATTTGGCAAATATTATTCGTTATTCAATTGAATATTATAAAGAAATCTTAAAGAAACACGGCAAAGGTCGTGAGCGTAAAACCGAAATAAAAAACTTCAATACCATTTCAGCGGCGGTTGTTGCCGCAAATAACCAAAAACTATACGTGGATAGAGTGGGTGGTTTTGTGGGTTATGGGTTAAAAAAAGAAGAGTTTGTAGAGGACTGTTCGGATATTGATGATATAATTGTATTTCGCCAAGATGGAAAGTGTATGGTAGTGAAAATTCAAGAGAAAGTTTTTGTGGGAAAAGACATTATTTACGTTTCGGTTTTCAAGAAAAATGATGATAGAAAAGTTTATAATTTAGTGTATTTTGATGCAAAAACGGGAGTTTCTTACATTAAAAGATTTAAAGTTACCGCAGTAACTCGTGACCGTGAATACGATTTAACCATCGGAAATCCGAAATCAAAGATTTTGTACTTTACCGCTAATGATAATGGCGAAGCAGAAACAATTCAAATTAATTTGACTGCCTCTTGTACCGCACGTGTAAAGCAATTTGACTTTGATTTTAAAGGCTTATTAATCAAAGGACGGGATTCGATGGGAAATGTATTGACCAAATATCCTATCAGAAAAATTGTGATGAAGTCGGCGGGCGTTTCAACGCTTGGTGGCGTTGATATTTATTATGATGAAAATGTTGGCCGACTAAATCGGGATGAGCATGGTCGTTATTTGGGCAATTTTGATGCAAAAGATGCCATTTTGGTCATTTATATTGATGGACAATACGAATTAACCAATTTCGAATTAACCAATCGTTATGAGAATAAAGACATCATGGTAATCGCCAGATTTATTCCAGAAAGTATCATTACAGCGGTTTATTTTGAAGGTGCTTCAAAGATTTATTATGCTAAAAGATTTAGAATTGAAACGACGACTATCGACAAAAAATTCTTATTTATCTCGGATGAAAAAGGTTCAAAACTGGTTTTTGCCACCATTGATAATTATCCAAGAGTGGAGGTTTCGCATAAAAAAGATAAGAATGCTGCCGTTGTAAAAGAAGAAATAAACATTGATGAGATAACTGAAATTAGAGGATGGAAAGCAATTGGCAGTAAATTGACGACAAATATTGTCCAAAATATTAAACAATTGGCTTCGAGAATTATTGAACCTGAGATTACTGAATCCAGTAATGCTGATAATGCCACCGTTATTGAAATGGAGTTGCCCAAAAAATTAGTAGCGCCAGAAGAAATGGATTTTCCAGAACTTAGCGATGTTGGTACGGGTGAACAATTAGGATTGTTTTAAAGGTCAAAAAAATATTGTAAATTAACTTCCCGAAAGGTCATTATCCTTCGGGAAGTTATACAAAAACTTGAACATACTGAAAACCACATTAGAAATATCGATAGAAAAACCATTTGAATTTACGATTTACTTCAAAAGATTCATAAAGTGGATTATTGCTCTCAGCTTTTGCACGCTGTCGGGAGTTCTATTGGCTAATATTTGGATTGTATTTTCAACCGAAGAAAAAAATTATTACACCATCGGAAATATACCTTCAAACGATGTGGGACTTGTGTTAGGAACAAGTAAAGCCATACAAGGAGGAAAAGAAAATATGTTTTTCCGGTATAGAATGGAGGCAGCCGCAAGATTATACAAGGAAGGCAAAATTAAGTTTTTGATTTTGAGTGGCAATCATGATTCGGTATTTTATAATGAACCCAATGATATGAAAAAAGCATTAATGGCTTTGGGCGTTCCCGAAAACGTAATGACTTTAGATTTTGCGGGTTTTCGGACATATGATTCCATTATTCGATGTAAAGAAGTATTTAATCAGCAAAAATTTACCATTATTTCGCAACCCACTCACAATGCACGTGCCTTGTTTTTGGCGAATCAATTAGGCATTGATGCGGTAGCTTTTGCCGCCCAGGATGTGCCCACCGGTTATAGAACCTACCTTCGTGAATATTTAGCCCGCCCAAAGGCAATTTTGGATGTTTATTTGCTTGATCGCTCTAAATATGCTTCTAAAAAAGGAATTGATGTCAAAGAGACAGGAAGATAGTTTGCTAAATATTCAATATGCCTTTACAGGTAATTTTATCTTTTGCAATTTGCTCTTTTAATTCATCTAATCCATTGAATTTCTTTTCGTTACGAATTTTTTGCAGAAATTCCACTTTCAAATTTTCCCCGTAAATTTCTTGGTCAAAATCAAAAATATTTACTTCAATTGTTTGGTAAGTACCATCCACCGTTGGACGATTTCCGATATTTAGCATCCCACCAAAAACATCATCCTTGTAATATACTTTCACGGCATAAACCCCATCCAAAGGAATTAATTTTGCAATCTCACGCACTTGAATATTTGCGGTTGGAAATCCAATTGTTCTACCTAATTGCTTTCCTTTCACAATCAAACCAGATACGGAATAATTTCTTCCCAAAAAATGGTCGGCCGTCGGAACATCACCTTCTTGTAGTGCTTTTCTGATTTTTGAAGAACTGACTCCAACATTTTCAATATCTTGGCGTGAAATTTCTTCAATATCAAAACCGTATTTTTCTTTATTTGCTTTCAAAAAATCAAACCCACCTTCTCTATTTTTGCCAAAACGATGATCATAACCAATGACAAGCGTCTTGGTACCAATGGTTTCAATTAAGATTTTCTGGATAAATTCTTCGGAAGAAAGTTCTGAAAACTCCCTTGTAAAAGGAATAATGAGTAGGTGATTTACCCCACTATTTTCCAACAATTCAATCTTCTCATCAAGGGTAGAAAGCAATTTAACAATCTGATTATCAGGAGATATTACACTTCTTGGATGTGGATAGAAGGTAATAACAACACTTTGTCCATTTGTTAAATCTGCTACTTGATTTAGGCGATTTAATATTTTTTGATGTCCCAAATGAACACCATCAAAAGTGCCACTGGTTACGACTGCATTCTCTAATTTCTTAAATTCTTGAATTCCGTAATAAACGTTCATTTTTCTTTGCTACGGCTAACCCGCTAATCAATTTTTCTAATTTTTATAAACTCTTCAACCGTTAAGGCATCTTTTACGTTGTATTCCCCAATTCGCTCACGTCTGAGTGCCTTCAAATAAGCACCAGAACCACACGCCATGCCAAAATCACGAACTAAACTTCTAATATAAGTTC
The DNA here is from genome assembly GCF_964672035.1 of Arcicella sp. Classification (NCBI taxonomy): domain Bacteria; kingdom Pseudomonadati; phylum Bacteroidota; class Cytophagia; order Cytophagales; family Flectobacillaceae; genus Arcicella; species Arcicella sp. The sequence goes on along the minus strand of NZ_CBABQS010000027.1, from coordinate 5,917 downwards.
CTTTTGAACATACAATTGAAAAATCAATTTCAGGGAAATTTGTCGTATCTATTTCAAATTTGGAAACTTCAACTTCTCTCGATTTAATTTCAATATCTGCATCTGTAATTCCCTTTCTGGCTAATTCATACAGTCTTTTTCCATTTACCTGAATCGCTGAGTAAATTGGTGGAATTTGCAAAATAGTGCCTCTGAAATTACCTAAAGCACTTTCCATTATCTCAATAGTAATATGTTCAGTAGGAAATTCGGCATCAAAATCGGTTTCTAAATCAACCGAAGGCGTTGTTTTTCCTAATACGAAAGTACCCGAATATTCTTTTTCTTTGGCTTGGTAATTATCAATTTGCTTTGTCATTTTACCAGTACATAAGATGAGCAAACCCGTAGCGAGTGGGTCGAGTGTACCAGCATGGCCAATTTTTTTAAATTTTGCCGCAAATTTCAACTTTTTAGTTACATCAAACGATGTCCATCTTAATGGCTTATCAATTAAAATAAATTCTCCTAAATCTACTATTGGCTGCGTGTTTTCTTTTATTTCCATTATTTATTTCCAATTGCTAACATCAACAAAATACCAACTCCCAAAATGATTCGGTAAATCCCAAAGTATTTAAAGCCGTGTTTATTTAAAATACTAATAAAAAATTTAATGGCCAAAATTGCCACGATGAATGCTACAATATTACCAATACCCAATAATTTTAATTCCTCACCCGATAAACTTCCCTCTTCTTGGATAAATTTCAATAATTTATAGCCAGTAGCAGCGGCCATCGTGGGAACGGCCAAAAAGAATGAAAATTCAGCAGCTAAACTTCGGGTCAATCGTTGTTGCATTCCGCCAATAATTGTGGCCGCACTTCTACTTAAGCCCGGAAACAAAATTGCCAAACATTGATACAGTCCAATTTTAATGGCACTTATGTTATTGATGTCACTTTCCTCGTGGATAATTGGACTTTTGAACCATCCATCTACAAACAATAAGATAATTCCACCCACTAACAAAACAGCGGCGATAAAGGCAGGGTTTTCTAAATGCTCATCAATTAAATCGTTGAATAATTTTCCAAAAATTAGTGCTGGAATGACCGCAATCAAGAGTTTAACGTAAAATTGCCAATTTGAGAAATCGAAAAATTTCTTCCAATACAAAACCACAACCGCCAAAATTGCCCCTAATTGAACGCATATTTCAAAGAGTTTTGTGAATTTATCCTTCTCAATTCCCAGAAAAGAACTCATCAAAACCATGTGACCCGTGGATGAAATTGGTAAAAACTCAGTGATTCCTTCGATGATGGCAAGGAGAATGGCTTGTAAAATTGACATTATAGGTTAATTTTATTTTAAAGTTTTAAAAATTTGAGGATTAAATTCAAAAAATCCATCCTTCAGAAAAGAAGTTTTCTACTCAATGATGACTTTCTGAACGTAAAGTTCTTGATTCGTTTTGACTAAGACAAGATAAATACCTTTTTTGAAAGAAGAAACATTAATTTCTACTGATTTTTGTTTCAGTAAATTCAGTTCAAAAATAGATTTACCTGACAAATCAATGAAAGATATATTTCCAGAAGTGAGTTCAACAAATGAAATGGTCAGTTTTTCATGAGAAGGATTTGGAAACAATTTAAACAAATTATTTTCCTCCGAAAGAGTGGACAAAATCACTAAGGTTTTCAAATCAATTTTGGCAAAATTGGATTCAGAATTACTACTCAAGGCTTTCAAACGATAATTATACAATAAATTATCTTTTAATTTAGCATCGGTAAACTCCAATAAATTCGCCGTTTCAAAAATTTTCTGATAAGTCGTTTCTCCCACCGCCTGACGCTCTAAAACATACTTATTTGCCCCTGAAATAGCTTTCCATTGCAATTTAATGCTTTCATGTGTGATAATATCCGAAGAAATTTCTGGCGTTTGTAGTATTGCGGGTGTTTGGCTTGAAATTTCGGATTCAATTGATTCAGTTTTATCCCCAAAGGCTTTTAACCGATAAGTATAAAGTGTATTTTCCTTCAAATCAGTCTCTAAAAACTCAATTACTTTGCCATCAAAAGTAGCCATTTTCTTATAATCTTCATTAGCAATTTTTCTATCTAATTGATAAGAAATAGCACCTAAAGTTGGTTTCCAGCTTATTTTTAAAGAATTATAATACAAAATTATAGAAGACAATTCAGGTTTTGCCAACAAAGCTGGGGTGGTTACTTCAATAGAATCTGAAGTCATTTCATTGGGACTTCTGGTGGTAATAACCTTATACACGTATGTTTGATTTGGCACTAAATTACTATCAATCAACGTCTTAGTATTACTATTAAAATTCAATAAAATAGCACTCGAAGAAGAATTCTTCAATCTTCTATAAAGTATGTAGGTTTCAGCCCCGAAAACGGTACTACATAAAATCTGAACTTTGTTATTATATAAAGTTGTAGCGGACAATTTGGGTTTCCCCAAACCTTCCAAAGTTTTTGCAGCAATTTGTGCATAAACAGATTCAGAAGAATCAGAAACCACTTTTATTTGATAATTATAAGTAGTTGCACTTATCAAACGAATGTCTGTAAATTCTGAAATATTTGATTTAAATACTGTTACTACTTTATAAATATCTTCATTCTCCGATTTTCTTTCAATAATTAATTGAGCATTCACTGGAAATTGGACGTTATTCCAAGTTAATTTTATCTGACTGACAGTTGAAGTAGCGCTTAAATTATTCGGTTTTGCTAAAGGTTCTTGAATTTTCACCACGTTGAAACTTAATGCTCTTTTACCCAAAATATTTTTGATATATGGGCCAACAAAAACGGGAAAATCATCAGCGTAAGCACTATGAAATGGGGGTAAATACGATAGTTTCTTAGCGTTATATCCGTTCTGATTGAATAAAACCATCGTATTTCCATTCGTACTAATTTCATGAATATCAATATTTTTAGTAAAATTTCCGTCCTGATAAAACCATTTTTTTAAAGATAAATCAGTATTCTGCCCGTTGATTTTAACCGTTGTATCTTTCCCTGCAACTACCTGCTGATTCTCTTGAAACACCATTTTAATTTTTTGGTGAGTCTGGTCAACATAAAATGCTTTCAGAATATTGGGCGATAAAATATTTGCCTCTTGTGGTTTATTGTAAAAAAGCGGTTCAATGATGCTCAACATTTCATTCGCACAATTGTTGTATCCATCTAAAGTGTAATGTACGCCTTCATATCCTGCCAATCCCTCCACGGAATACGGAATAACTTTAGGAAATAATGAAGCCAAAATTCTTTGCGACTCTCTAATGGAAGCTCCTGCATCTCCATTCAAATTGAATCTTACCATGGCACTTTGAAAATCCACATATTGCTGAATATTTGGGAAATCTTGTTTAAAGTAGCCCATCAACTTTTTAACTTTTGCATCATATTCGATAGGATTGGGTTTACTAAATAATTCATAAACCCCGTGCCAAATGAAGAACCCTTTTATATGATTAATCAAGCCAGATTTTTTAATTCTGTAACCAAAAGTATTATAAACGCCCCCAGGATTTACGCCCGTTCCTTCACGGTCTAACAATAAATCAATGTTCATTCCCGGTCCTCCTCCAGTAATTATAGCCACTGGAATTTCGTATTTACTGGCAATTAATTCTTGTAGCATCGTTCCCCAAGCACCCACACGTGGCAAAAAATAATTTTCATTTTGCGACCAAGTGGTATCTTTGGGCAAGTAATCCCGCTGTGCCTCATGATTATACCTACCAAAAGTTCTGATGTACTTATTAGTTGAATAATAATTTACGACATTCTGAGTATTACCGTTTGAATCGCCGTAAATAGCATAAAAATCACCCGCCACGATGTTTGTTCGCTTCGTGATTAAAACTGAATCTTGGTCATTTTTAAAAGCATAAATAAAAATACTATATTCCGCTTTTTCTGCCTTAATAGTTGGATTTGCAGAAAATGAATCTTCTGGATTTTTAACCTGAACATTCACTTTTTGATAACCAAATAATTTATTTTCTCGGTACACAGAAATTGAAACTGCTATCCATCCCTTATCTTGGATAGTTCCTTGAATGGGAATTATCGCAAGATTGTTATCATTTCTTGCGTACAATTGGTAATCTTGTGGAATTTGACTAAACACGAAAGGGGTATATACTTGCTGAGCATTGACTTTGGAGAAGCATGAGAAAAACCCCAAAAAGAAAAATAATAATTTAAAGTGTTTTTGCGAAGACATGAAATTTGCGGAAAAATAAAAGCACAAAAATAGCCATTATTCATCTAAATAATGGCTATTTTATGATATAAATTAAAAACGTATTCTACAATTTCTTATCCAAATAAGCTTTCCACTCAGCATAAATTTCCTCATAAACCACTGATTTTGACGCATCTGGTTCAATTAACCCAATCTTTTGCATATTGAGAAACGCATCTTTAGGTTTACTAAAATATTGACTTCCAATTCCTGCGCCCAAAGCTGCTCCTTTTGCACCATCAGTATCGTACAATTCAACACTCACACCCGTTACATTTACCAATGTTTGAGAAAAGACTTCACTCAAAAACATATTAGACTTTCCAGCTCGAATTACCGAAGGGGAAGTTCCGTTTTCAGCCATAATATCCATTCCATATTTTAGAGAAAAGGCAATTCCTTCTTGAGCGGCACGAATAATATGCGCATTGGTGTGAATATTAAAATTGATTCCTTGAAAGGTCGAACTAATCGTTTTATTCTCCAATACCCTTTCAGCGCCATTTCCAAACGGTAAAACTTTCAAACCTTCGGCTCCCTCGGTAATTTTAGAAGCTAATTCATTCATGGTTTGGTAATTCATACCTCCTGCGATGTTATCCCTCACCCAACGATTCAAAATTCCCGTTCCATTGATACACAGCAAAGTTCCCAAACGATTTTCATTATTCATTTGATGATTGACGTGGGCAAAAGTATTTACCCTTGATTTTGGTTCGAAACTCACTTTATCAGAAACTGAATAAATCACGCCCGAAGTTCCCGCCGTTGCTGCAAACTCTCCAGGCTCTAACACGTTAAGCGACAAGGCATTATTTGGTTGGTCGCCCGCTTTGTATGTAACAGGAACACCCGCTTTCAACCCCAAAAAATCAGCTATCGAACTACTCAATCCGCCATGATTTGAAAAAACGGGACGAATATCAGGTAAAATGTTAGCAGAAAATCCATAATATTTCATCACATCTTCAGAGACCGAATTTGTTTGAAAATCCCAAAAAATACCTTCCGAAAGTGCAGAATTTGAAGTGGTGATTTCGCCCGTTAATTTCATGGAAATAAAATCGCCTGGCAACATGATTTTAAAAACAGAACCATAAATTCGTGGTTCATTTTCTTTAACCCAAGCTAATTTTGAGGCCGTAAAATTGCCAGGAGAATTCAATAAGTGCGACAATGATTGTTCTGCCCCGATGCCTTCAAATGCTTTATTACCAATCTCTACAGCACGACTATCACACCAGATAATGGAAGGTCGCAAAACAGTGAGGTTTCTATCTACCATCACTAATCCGTGCATTTGATAGGCAATTCCAACGGCCTGAATATCTTTTGGATTATATTTTCCAGTCGCATTACAGCGTAAAATGGCTTGTTGAATACAATTCCACCACATTTCGGGGTCTTGTTCAGCCCAACCATGTTTTGGAGAAGAAATTGTATTTTCTGTATCTGGAAATTGTGCGGAAGCAACCAATTTACCAGTTGAACCGTCCACAACTGACGCTTTGATGGAAGATGTGCCTAAGTCTAAGCCTAAAAGTAGCATTTGTTTTTCTTTAAATGATTGGTTTTGAATTTACAAAAATAGAAGAAATTAGCGAATTGTTCTATACAGTTCTACATTAGAATA